>NZ_JANSIN010000039.1:0-25025 GCF_047462115.1 Synechococcus sp. R50.1
GTTGACCACCTGTCAACAAGAGCGGGTGGCTGCGGCCATTGCTGAAATCCTCTCAGAAAAAACCTGCCCGTAGCACTCAGTTATGTCTGCCTTATGGTCATTTCGATTCAAACTAGAACACTGCACCCACGCCCACAGTCATTTTAAATAAGAATGAAACGAAATGAAACATTTCCATCCCATTGCTTCCCAACTCCCCTCTCCCTCTGGGAAGAGGACTGGGGGTGATCTCGGAAGCGGTATGGAGCGCTTGGGGATTGTCTCAATCCAGCTTGAAAGGACTACAAATGGCCAAAAAACGAAGTCTCCAGACCCGTCCTCCCAGTGCGGCGGAAGGAAGCCAGCAGGGTGTCAATTCTGGGACTCGACCGGCTGCGGCGGCTGCCATTTCAGCACCAAGGTAGAAAGTTGCGGCAGGCAGAGCTCGAGGGAGTAGGGCAAGTTGTGGTAGGCCCAGTCGTCTGTCCACTTGCCCCCCAAATTGCCTACCCCGCTGCCCCAAAACTCCACAGCATCGCTGTTGAGCAGCTCTCGATAAAAACCTCGTTCCGGTACCCCAATGCGGTAATGGGGCCAGACCACCGGCGTGAAGTTACAAACCACCACCACCCACTCCCTGGGATCCTCCCCATAGCGGATGAAGGAAACAATGCCGCGATGATCGCTGCAGTCAATCCAGCGGAACCCCTCCGGTTTGGTGTCTTGGGTGTACAGGGCAGGTTCGGAGCGCAACAGGTGATTCAGGCTGGCCACATAGTGGCGCAACTTGGCGTGGGGTTCATACTGCAGCAGCCCCCAGTCCAGATCTGCCCAAACATTCCACTCATTCCACTGGCCAAACTCCATGCTCATGAACAAGGTTTTCTTGCCAGGGTGGGTGAACATGTAGCCATACAAAGCCCGCAGACTGGCGAACTTATGCCAATGATCCCCCGGCATTTTGCCCAACATGTGGCTCTTGCCATGCACCACCTCATCATGAGAAAAGGCCAGCATGTAATTTTCGCTGAAGGCATACATGAGGCTGAAGGTGACCAAATGGGGATGGAACTGGCGGAACCAGGGATCCATGTGGAAATAATCCAACATGTCGTGCATCCAACCCATGTTCCACTTCAAGTTGAAGCCCAGCCCGCCCACATGGGTCGGCCAAGTTACCATCGGCCAAGCGGTAGATTCTTCGGCAATGGAAAGTGCACCGGGGTTGTATTTGAAAATGAGGGTATTGAGCTGCCGGAAAAAGTCGATGGCTTCGAGGTGTTCCCGCCCGCCGTAGGGGTTGGGGATCCAGTCTTTGCGGTCATAATCCAGATAAAGCATCGAGGCCACCGCATCCACCCGGATCCCGTCGATGTGGTATTTCTCGAACCAAAAAAGGGCATTGGCCACCAGATAATTGCGCACCTCGTTGCGGCCATAATTAAAGACCAAAGTGCCCCAGCCTTTGTGCTCACCTTTGCGAGGGTCGGCGTACTCGTACAGGTGAGTACCGTCGAAAAAAGCCAGCCCATGCCCATCTTTGGGGAAATGTCCGGGCACCCAATCGACAATCACGCCGATCCCGGCTTGGTGAGCCCGATCGACAAAATACATAAAGTCTTGCGGGGATCCATAGCGGGATGTTACGGCATAGTAGCCGATCACCTGATAGCCCCAAGAGCCATCAAAGGGGTGTTCTGCCACCGGCAACAGCTCGATGTGGGTGAAGCCCAGCTCCTTCACATAGGGGATCAATTTGTCCGCCAGCTCGCGGTAGGTGAGGAAGCGAGTATTGGGCTTTTGGTCCACCAGCACACTTTGCCCTTCGGCAGGTGGATCTTCAGCCGAGGCGTGCATCCAGGATCCCAGATGCACCTCATAAACCGAAATCGGCGAGCGCAGGGGATCGGTGGCGGCGCGTTTTTCCAGCCAGGCTTGGTCGTGCCAGGTGTAGGTGTTGAGGTCGGCTACGATGGAGCCGGTTTTGGGGCGCACCTCCTGTTGAAAGCCATAGGGATCCGATTTTTCGTAGATATCCCCCCAGGAAGTTTTCACCTCGTACTTGTAGATGGCGCCTGGCCCTATGCCGGGGATGAACACCGCCCAGATGCCGCTTTCGCCCAGCCGCTTCATCTGGTGTTGACGCCCGTCCCAGTGGTTAAAATCGCCGATAACGCTGACGTTGCGGGCGTTGGGAGCCCAGACGGCGAAATGCACCCCCTTCACCCCATCCACCGTGATGGGATGAGCGCCCAGCTTGTCGTAAATGCGGTGGTGATTCCCCTCGTTGAACAAGTAGCGATCCAGCTCGCCAATGTGGTTGACCTTCTCCAAGGGAAAGCGGTAGGGATCCTCCCATTCTTCCAAGTGTTCCCCTTGGGGATCCCAGACCCGTTGGGCCCGCAAAAAATAGTCCGGCAGAGGGGTTCCCGGCTCAAAGCGCAGCTCGAATAGCGTTTCCGGGTGCAGCGGCTGCATCGGGTAAGCCTGTCCAGTGGCGCGTTCCACCAGCCAAACCTGCCGAGCATTGGGCACAAGGGCGCGCACCAACCCAAAGGATTTCCCGGCCTCTTCTATCTGCTGGGGGCCCAAAACGGCATAGGGATCCTGCCATTGGTTGGAAACAAACTGACCCACTTGTTCGGCAGACAGGAGAAAGCCCATTGGGAACCCTCAGTAAATGACCATTCTAGTCTAGCGGTGGCTGACCCCCAGTTTGCGCTGTCAGCTCCAGGCCCGCCTCCAGGCAAAGAATCCCTGCAAGAAGTTCTGCAGGCGGGGGTTGGTGGCCAATTGTTGCCTGCGGTGCTGCAGGGCCGCCTTGGCGTTCACCTCCGAGCGGGTGGGGTAGATGTGGATCCCGGTCAGGGCAGAGACGGGCAGCCGCCGGCTCATGGCCAAAACCACTTCATGAATCAGCTCTCCCGCCTGGGATCCCACCAGGTGCGCCCCCAAAATCTGGCCGTTGCGTCGACAGATCAATTTGGCAAAGCCCAGGGGGGCAGCTTCTGCCTGGGCCCGATCCACATCGGCAAACTCCTGTTTGAGCACCACCACATCCTTGCCGTATTGCTGCCGGGCTTCGCTTTCGGTGAGGCCCACACGGGCCAGCTCCGGCTCGGTGAAGATGGCCCAAGGAATGACGCGATAACGCGCTTGGCTGAGGGGGAAAAACAGGGCATTGACCAGGGCCACTGCCCCTTCGTAGGCCGCCACATGGGTAAATTGCGGCCCGCCGATGACATCCCCACAGGCGTAGATGCGGGGATTGCGGGTTTGCAGCTTGGCATTTACCTGGATCCCTTGGGGGGTGTACTGCACGCCGGCGGCTTCTAGACCCAGCCCTTCCACGTTCGGGATCCGACCGGCGGCCACCAAAATCGCTTCTGCGCGGATCACCGGGTCACCTGTAGCGGCGGAGCCTGCTCCAGGGTTGGCCTTTAGGTAAAGCAGCTTTGCCCCCTGCTCTTGGCCGACTGCTGTGGCGCGTACCCGGGTGAGGATGCGGATCCCATCTTGGGTCAACTGTTGCTGCACCACCTGGGCGGCTTCGGGATCCTCCTTGGGCAAGATGCGCTCGCGGCTGGCAATGAGGGTCACCTCGGATCCCAGACGGGCCAGAGCTTGGCTCAACTCGCAGCCTACCGGCCCCGCCCCTATCACCGCCACCGATTTGGGCAAGCGGGTCAAGTCAAAGATCGATTCGTTGGTCAGATAGCCCGCCTCGGCCAAGCCTGGCAAGGGGGGAACCCAAGGACGGGATCCGGTGGCGATGACAAAAGCCCGCGCCTGTACCTGCCTTCCTGCCACCTCAAAGGTGCGCCCATCCACAAAGTGGCCCTTGGCAAACACCAGTTCCACCCCCAGTTGGCGGAAGCGATCTGGCGAATCGGCGTGGTTGGCGATGTAGCTCTGGGCAGAGCGAATGTGTTCGTACACCTTGAGGTAATCCACCGCGATCCCTGCTGGGCCGGGGAGAGTCACCCAACCGGCAGCCATGGCCTGGCGCATCCGATGGACGGTATGGGCCACGTGAAGAAGGGCTTTGCTGGGCACACAGCCATACCAGAGACAATCTCCGCCCAGGCGGTCGCTGCCTTCCACCAGCAGCACCTTGGCCTTCAGTTGGGCCGCAGCGCTGGCCACCACCAGACCCGCCGCACCGGCGCCGATGACCACAATATCGTAGGGGACAGGCATGGCTTGTTCTGAACAAAAACATCGGGCAAGGGATAGCACCATCCTATGTCTTGAGTAGGCCGGGGGTAGGCTGGGAGAAGTCCTTGCCAAAGGATCCCTTTCTGCATGGGAGAAGAACTTGTTAGAGTGGGACGGATGGATCCCTTGCAAGCTGGGTTGATCCGTCTGTTCTACTTTTCAGGTTTTGGGGACTTATGACTATTCTGCTGCCGAGCGAACCTATCCTGGCCGTGAGCATCTTCGGCATGGGCCTGCCAGAGCTGGCCGTGATTGGGGTGATCGCGGTGGTCGTGTTTGGCCCCAAGAAGCTACCGGAGTTGGGCAGCGCCTTTGGCAAAGCGTTGCGGAGTTTCAAACAAGAGATGAACAACCCCAGCAGCGATGACGAGCCTGCCGGCACGGAAAAGGTGGAGAAGGTGGTGGAGAAGGATGCCGCCTGAGGGTCGCGGAGAGGGGTGGGATCCCAACTTCTGCCAGGGACGTGCTGCCGCAACTGGGGATCTTGTCGAGAGGGGGGATCCAAGCCAGCTTTGGATGAGAGGTGAAGTCAGCTCGCAAGGGAGCCGGCTCCAGGGCTAGTGTATAGTTCTGGAAAGTTTCCCGGCCCGGCGCTACCGGCTGAGCCAGGATCAGCCTGGATGGGCCCATCGGATGCCCCAGAGGTGGTATGGCTGAGCTGACCGATTTCCAGTTAATGCGCCAGATCCAACTGCGGGATCGCCGCAGCCACTTTTTGCTCAAGGATCGCTATCGGAAGCGCCTGCTGGATATTGCCTTGGCCATTCTCAAGCAACCTCACCAGGCGGAAGAGGTGGTGCGGCAGGTGTTCGAGTTCTGCTGGAAACACGCCGATGCCTTTGACCTGCAGCGGGATCGCTCGGTGGCCCTGTGGCTCTACGAGTTGACGGCCTTTCAAGCCAGGGAACGGCTGCGGCGTTGGGCTTGGCTACCTGTCCCCCTCTCCATTCAAACTTCGGCTCCCCTGTGGCCGCAACGTCTTCTCTGGGGCAGCCTGGCGGTATTGGGGATCTACGCGCTGGCCATAACAGCGGCCTACTGGCGGCTGCGCTGGCAGTGGGGATCCCCCATCGAGGGAGAGTCAGCGGCGCTTCAACAGCTCTATCAAGAGTGGCAACGACAGCCGCAAGTGCAGCGAACCCTGCTGCGGGATCCCAGCTTCAGCACTCCCCTGTTGGTGCAAGCCCTCTGGTCGCCCCATGCCAAGCAGGTGCTGCTCTTGGCCTCGGAGATGGCTCCCGCCCCCCCAGGGAGCACCTATCAACTGTGGCTGGAGTCGGATGTCCAGGGAGGGGGACGACTGCTGGAAAACGCCGGCACTTTTGCCGTCAACGGGGAAGGATCCCTGCAGTGGCTCAGTCAACCCATCCATTCTGAGCAGCCGACCCGCCTCCTCATCACCCTCGAACCGGCAGGAGGGAGCGAATCCCCCACAGGCCCGCCTCTGCTGCAGAGCAGTTTTTGGATCCCTGCCGCCCAGCCATGATCAGGAGAGATTGGGGGATAACTGGGGGGCTTGTCTCCCGCTTTTGCGCCGCTTAGCATGGGATCCCCGCAAGCGCACCTTAAGACGGTAGCGAACCGTTTCGTGAACGACCTTATAGGAGGCATCCACACCGTGCGTTTCCCGCAGCCATTCGCGGATGTCGCTGTAGGTACGGAATCGGCCAGGCTGATGCAGCTCCTGCTTGAGGATTTCCAAAACCGGCTTGGGGATGAGGGGTTTGCGCCCTTGGTTGCGGGGCACCGTCAACATGCCCTCTAGCCCCTTGGCCTTGTAGCGTTGAAACCATCGAAAAATCGTTGAGATGTCCCGCCCCAGAATTTCAGCCAAGCCTGTCATCGTCTTGACTTTCCCAATCTTGAGCAGGTAAAGAGCTTGAACCCGCTCCTTGCCGGTCGGTGTGGACTGCTTGCCAAGTAGAGATTTGAGCTCTTCAGCCGATTCCTGAATGTCGAGCTTGAGGACTCCAGCCATGTTGGGGCGTCGCAGAACGGCGTTGAATTCGTTGCCTGGCGGAGAGTCTACCACAGTAACTTGGGGTTTTGGAAGTTGTTCGTGAAGTTTGCCTGGGCACCTCTTGACGTTTACAGAATCTCGAACTGAAAAATCTCTAACAGGCTACCCTCGTCGCTTTTCAGGATAGTCGGGCAAGGGATCCCCTCTTGGGCGGCAGGCTGTAGGATTAGAGGGCAAGCTTGCCGACGCTGCACTATGGTTCTTCGCAAGTATCTTGCAGGAGAGGGGCTGCGTTGGTTTCGCCTGGCCCTGCAGTTGCAAGGATCGGTTGTACCGGCAGTGCTTCCCCGCGCCTTTATCTGCGGCTTGGCCGGGGTGCTGGTTTCGGTTCTGTATAAGCTGGGGCTGCCCCTGGCGCTGTCGTCCTTGGTGGCGTTTGTGCCCAACATCGTTTTGGGTTTGATGCTGGTGTTTCGGACAAACACCGCCTACGAACGGTTTTGGGAGGGGCGGAAAGCTTGGGGAGCCGTGGTGAATGACGTGCGCAATTTGGCCCGCCTGATTTGGGTAGCCATTGAAGAAAAGCAACCCGACGACCGGGAAGAGAAGATCCAAACTCTATATCTATTGCCCGCCTTTGCCATGGCCATGAAGCAGCACCTGCGCCAGGAACCTCTGCTGGATGAGATTCGGCCCCTGCTCAGCCCGGAGCAGTTGCAACGTCTCCAAAGCCTCAACCATCCCCCTTTGCAAATTGCCTTTTGGATTGGAGATTATCTGCAGCGCCAATACCAAAAGGGCCGCGTTGAGGTCTACCAGCTCACGATCATGGTGGAGCGGCTCAACAGCATGGTGGATGCGCTGGGGGCCTGTGAGCGCATTCTCATGACCCCAATGCCCATGGCTTATGCCCTGCACTTGAAGCAGTTGCTGTTGCTTTACTGTTTGTCTTTACCGTTTCAAATGGTGGAGGGCTTGGGTTGGATGACCAGCCCCATTGTGGGATGGCTGAGCTTTATGTTGTTTGGCGTTGAAGAGATCGGCATCGAAATTGAAAACCCCTTCGGCCGGGATCCCAATGATCTGCCCCTCGATAACATTTGCAACAAGATGAAGCACAATATTGCGGATTTGATCAATTCCACTTAGGGAACTCTCGCCGTTCTGGATGGCAGGGCAGCTGCCCATTTCAGATCCTCAGCCGGCACCTACCCCTAGTGGAGATAGCCGGGGCGAACCCGATAATCGAGAGGAAGGGATCCCTATATCTTGGGTAGGGAACAAGATGGGTTTGCTAAACTGTGGACAATTTGCCGAGGTGCTCTGGGGATGGCCTGCTCAACCTGCACATTTTTACACCTGGCCGATGTGCATCTGGGCTATGACCGCTACGACAGCCCGGAGCGGAGCAAGGATTTCTTTTTGGCTTTTCGGGATGTTGTCCGGCGCTATGCCATCCAAGATCCGGTGGACTTTGTGCTCATTGCCGGGGATCTGTTCGAGCATCGGCAGATTCAGCCCGGCGTTCTCAACCAAGCCCAGATCGTCTTGCGGGAGCTGCAACAGGCCGGGATCCCGGTGTTGGCCATTGAGGGCAACCACGACAATCGCCCCTATGGCGTGAAAACCAGTTGGCTGAGGTACTTGGCCGATCACGGGGAGCTGATATTGCTGGAGCCTGAGGAAGGGGAAGAAGGACTGGAGCTGCGTCCCTGGTCAGGCCGGCGGGGAGGCTACCTAGACCTGCCCTGTGGGGTGCGGGTGATTGGATCCCAGTGGTACGGATCGGCAGCCCCTCGGTCGATTGAGCAGTTGGCGGCGGCCATTCGACGGTTGCCCCCCGGCCCAGAACGGGTGGTGTTGATGTTCCACCACGGTCTAGAAGGCCAAATTGCCCGTTACCAAGGCGCTTTGCGCTACCGGGATCTGTTGCCCTTGCGGGAGGCGGGAGTGGGCTACCTGGCCTTGGGACACATTCACAAAAGCTATTCCGAGGGGGGGTGGATCTTCAACCCGGGATCCCTGGAGGCCAACAGCACTGCCGAATGGGACTTCCAACGGGGGGCCTATCGCGTCCGCTGGGGAGATGGCCCACCCCAAGCGGAGTTGGTGCAGGATTACCATCAGCGGCCCCGCCGCCGGCTCTATCTGGAGGCCAAGGGCAGAGAAACCCCCGAACAGATTGCCGCAGCAGCCATTGCCTTGGCTAAGGGATCCCGTTTTCAGGAAAGTGAGATGGAGCCGATGGTGGAGTTGCGGCTGGTGGGACAGGTGGGGTTCGCCAAGCATGAGCTGGATAGCCGCGCCCTACAGTGTCAAATTCAGCAGCTTACCGGCGCCTTGCTGGTTCTGTTTCGTTTTGAGGCCAATACTTTAGAGCTCGGGTCGGCTGCCCTTTCCTTGGAAGAAGAGGGGCAGAGGCTACAAATCGAAGAGAAAATCTACAGGGATCTGCTGAGCAGCCATGCCCACTACCGCAAACGCAGTGAAGAGCTAGCGCGGCTGCTTCTGGATCTTAAAGAAAAGGTTTTGGATGGGCAAGGAGAATCTGAAGTGTATGCTCACCTAAGGGGAGCTTTTTGGGGAGCAGAAGACTGATTATGCGGATCCTCTCTCTCGCTTTACAAAACTTCAAATCTCATGAGGATGCCGTCTTCACGTTTGAGCCAGGTATTAACGCCATTTGCGGAGAAAACGGAGCGGGCAAGACCAGCATTTTGGAAGCCATTGCCTGGGTTTTGTTCGACTACTGCCCCTACAGCCAAGAAGAAATCATTCGCTCCGGGGCCAACGACGCAGTGGTGACTGTGCAATTTATCTCCCAATGGGATCAGCGCACCTACGATGTTCGCCGCAGCGTCACGCAGGGATATCGTCTCTTTGATCCCCAGCTGAAGCAGCGCCTAGAGTATGAGCGCAAGTCCGATGTGCTGCCGTGGCTGAGGCAACATTTGGGCGTACCTGCCGGTACCGACCTGGCGCGGCTCTTTGCCACAACGATTGGGGTGCCCCAAGGGACTTTCACGGCAGACTTTCTCAAAACCGGTCGAGATCGCAAAGAAGTTTTCGATCGCATCTTAAAGGTGGAAGAGTACCAGCAGGTAGCCAAAGACCTGTTGGCGGTCGAAAAATACAGCGAGGCGCAGATTCAGGCCATTCATCATCAAATTGAATTGCTCCATCAACAGCTACAGGAGTGGGATCCGCTGCAAGCGGAGCGGCAGAAAATCCAACAAGAACTGAGTTATTGGCAAGAGCGCTTGAGTCAATCGATCCACACTCTGGATCAGGTTAAGCTTGAGATCGAGCGACTGGAGAAATGGCTTGAGCAAATCCAAACTTTAGATCACCAGATTGCCCAACTGGAGCAAAAGGGATCCCTGCTTCAGGTATCTCTTGAGCAGGCAGAAAAGTTATGGGCAGAGGCCAGGCAAGCTCAAGCGCAGCAACAGCAATACTGGGAGGGATCTCAGCATTTTTTGGCCACAGAAGCTCGCTTGCGGGAGCTGGAAAAACAGCAACAGCAACGCTTGGAGTGGCTGAAACAGCGGGATGCTTTGCTCTCGCAAAAGCAGCATATCGAAAACCAATTGGCAAGACTTCAAGAAAAGTTAAGCCAACAGCAGCGCTGGAAGCAGGAGCTAGAGGAGCTAACCCCGCAAATTCAGGCCCAAGAGGAGCTAGAGCGTCAGCAGACCTATTGGACTCAACAGCTCAACACGTTGCTACACCTGCACCGCGAATGGGAACAGATCCAGGCAGAATGGACAGCCCACGCCGAGCGCTGTCAACTGCTACAAAGCCGAGTGCAAGAAGCTGAACAGGCCCAGGCCATATGTCGGCAGCATCAATCAGCCTACAACCGCTATTTGCAGTTGGAAACCCTCATTGCAGAGCAGGAAGCGCTGCGGCGAACCCGACAAACTTTACTGGCTCAACGGGAAACTTTGCAACATCAACTGCATCGATTGGAGCTGCAGGGATCCGAATATCAGCAACAACTCCAGATCTTCCAAAAAATGGAGGCGGAAAAACTTGAGCTGCAACCCCTGTGTGAACAGCAGGCTTTCTTAGAGCAGCGCCACTCCCAACTGGGCCAGAAGTTAGCTTCCTTTCAGGCCCTGCGTCTTGAGCTCAAACAACGGGAAACAGAGCAGGAACAAGGCCAAGTCCAATTGCAACAACTGCAGCTCCAACTGAGACAACGGCAGGCGGATTTGGAGCGGGTAGCCGCCATTCCTGCACTCGAAACTCAACAGGAGCGATTGCAAACTCAGCTCAGCCGCATTGCCGCAGCTCGTCAATTTCAACAGGAGCTACAAGCCCTTTTTGAGCAGGGCTCGGAGCAGTTGGCCCAACACCATCACAGCACCCGACAGCTTCTGAGCGAGTTGGAAGCCCAGCAACCCAACTATCCCCAGCTTCAACCTCTGTGGCAGCGGATCCGGGAGGTGCTTGCCCAATCTTCAGCACTCAGCCAACAGTTGCTCCAGTCCATCCATCAGATTTTGCAGGATCTGGCTCCCCAAACTTCCGAGCCCCAACTTCGTCAGCAGTTGTCCAACATCCAAAAACAACTCAGGACTTTGCAACCCTTGCTCGGCCTAACCGCACAAATACCCGATTTACAAGCCCAAATTCAGCAACTGCTGCAGTTGCAAGCCGAACGACAAAGCAGAATTGATGATCTTCACTGGGATCTTGAGGCTGAGCCCACCTTCCTTCGGCAACAACAGGAAATTGGCCAGGCGCTGCAAGAACTGGGGGATCCCAGAGGGCAAATCCAGCGCTTGGAAAGAGATCTCAGCCGCAAGTCTAGGGTTGAGCAAGAATATCAACAAATAGCGGCCCATGTTCAGCAACTCCAACAGCAGATACAAGCCCTAGAAGAGCAGCTGCAACCGCTTTCAGATCTGGATGAAAGAATTGCAGCTTTGCGGGAAGAACAAGGCCGGCACCGCAACAACTACGAGACCTTTATCCGCATGCAGCCTCTTGCCCAAAGTTTGCCCCGACGGCAAGATGAACTCCAAGCGGCCCAGTTGGCCCTAGATCAAATCCAAAAAGCCAAGCAAGAAAAACAAGCCCAGATCGACCGCTGGGAACAAACAGAGGGATCCAAAGATGACCTGCAAGCCCAAATTGAAAAAGCCGCCAAAACCTTAAAATCTCTGGGGGATCCCAGAAGTCAAGCCGAACGGCTCAAAGCAGAGCTAAAACAGGAAAAGCAGTATTTACAAATGCAGGCCGACTGCCTGCAGCAGCTTCAGGATTTACAGGCCGCACTCAACCCTATCGAGGAGGCCCTATGCCAAACGGAGCATCTGGATCGAGAGCTGGAATCCCTGCAGGAAGAACGCGAACGATACCGTTTAGATCACGAGCGCTATCTGCAGGCAGAACCCATTGCCCAATTGCTTCCCCAACGGGAACAGGAACTGGCCGAGCTAAACGCCCAGCGGCAGCAACTGCAAACTCAGCTTTCCCAACTTCGCGCAGCACGGGATCCCTTAGCTGCTCTGTATCGACCGCAGGAGCATGAGCATCTTCGATCCCTTCTGCAGGCCACCGAAATTCAAAAAGCCGAAGCCCAGGCCCGACTGGAGAGCCTAGCTCCTCAACTGAGCAAAATTGAGGAAAAGTTGCGGCAATTGGAACAGACCAAGGCCAGCTTAAAGCAAGTCGAGGCAGAAAAAACTGAGAAAGAACGCCTACACCGCTTTATCAAGTTTAGCCGAGATACCTATAGAAAAGCCGGCCCTCAAATTACCCAATACTACCTGCAGCAGATCAACCATACTGCCGATCACCTCTTCCGAGAAATTCTCAACCGTCCCAACGTCACCCTGACCTGGGAAGCCGATTATGAGATCCGCGTTCAAGAAGCCGGCAGCCCTAAACGGCGGTTTGCCAGCCTTTCCGGGGGAGAGCAAATGTCGGCGGCCTTGGCAGTGCGCTTGGCTTTACTCAAGGTGTTGGGACAACTAAATATTGCCTTTTTCGATGAGCCCACCACCAATATGGATGCCCAACGGCGACAGCGGCTGGCAGAGGCCATCACCAACCTGCGATCTTTTGAGCAGCTATTTGTTATCAGCCACGACGATACCTTTGAGCAAATGACGGAAAATGTTATTCGGGTGGAAAGGCGCTCCAGTTGGGTGAGGAGGGATCCCGCCTATGGTGTTTAGAGCCGACCGGATCCTGGCGGTGCTGCAGCAGAAGCGGGAGGCCTTTGCCACTTTTGATCAAAGGCTGTCGGAGCGTAGAGAATACTATAAGCAGGCCATGGAAAGCTTGTGCCAGTGGTCGAGCCTAGAGATTGCCGAAAAAACAGCTCCATTCCCTTTCCCAGGCGCTTTGCCTACTGCAGAGTGGGATCGCTACTCCAATTGGAGGATCCCTTTTGAGCAGGAATGGGCCAATTACGAAGAAAGCCGCGATTGGGCGAAGTCGGTCATTGAAAATATTCCTACCTTTGCCGTAGATGGATCCCAGATTTATCCCAGCAAAGATCTGTCAATACCGGTGGCGCTGGTGCAAATTGGCTGGTATGAAAACCATCATTGTGCAACAGGCTTGTACGAAAAAGACATCCAAGTGGATGTATTGACTCCAAGGGACCTGGGATCCGACAGCAGCGGCGAACCGAAAGAGCGAATGGTTAACATGCGCCGCTTTCAAATGGAAATCGAGAGACTTGTAGAATACATTCAAAAATCTCAACCGGGATCCCGAAAATTGGCCTTTTTGGACGGGGCGCTGGTGGCTACTTTTGCCGAAGTCTTCGAGCCAGAAAGCCAAGATTTCTATGTGCAGTGTTTGCTCCAGCTTTTGCGGGCCAGCGAGCAAAGCCGGATCCCTATCGTGGCTTACATAGACACCACCTACACTTCCGATCTGGTGACGTTGCTGAAGCATTGTTTTGACCTACCCGAAGCTCCACAGCTTCACGATGCGCAACTGCTTAGTCCCTGGTTGGAGTGGGGGGATCGCACACCTTTTTTCATCTGTGCCCGCGGCGGCAGCCTCAACCCCCAAGATGGGATCCTCAACTCCTACCAAGAAATGCGGGAGCGAGTGGGGTTTGTTTACCTGCGCACCAATGACAACTTTCCGGCTCGCCTGGAAATACCCGTTTGGGTTTATGAGGCAGGACTGTTGGACTGGTTGGTGGATCTGGTTCGCTGTGAGGTGGTGATTGGGCGAGGTTATCCTTATGTGCTGGAGACAGCCGATCAAATAGCCGTTATCCGCAATGAGGATCGCAACCTTTTCTTGCGTCTCATGCAAGATTGGGCCGCTCGCGAGAAGCTGAACCTGAGGCTATCTCGGAAAACGGTGAGTAAACTACAACGGAGACGAGTCCGATGAGATTGGGAAAGGTGGTTCGCTCCAACAATCACTGTGATTATGTGGTGCAGGTGGAC
Organism: Synechococcus sp. R50.1; assembly: GCF_047462115.1. Classification (NCBI taxonomy): domain Bacteria; kingdom Bacillati; phylum Cyanobacteriota; class Cyanophyceae; order Synechococcales; family Synechococcaceae; genus Synechococcus; species Synechococcus sp. R50.1. Next base: position 13,588 of record NZ_JANSIN010000039.1, read on the forward strand.
GATGCTTTAGAAGTCAAAAATCCGCCGGCTCCTGATGACTATGGCTTCGGCAGCTTTGTCAAGCTAGAAAGCGACCGGCGACACTGGGCTGTAGGTCTGGTTTACAATACCCAACTCCTGAATCCGATGTTCCTCAATTCTGGGCCGCGCCTTTCCAGCCAGCCGGATCCCTATTTTTCCCCCGATTTGCAGAATGAGGTGCGCACATTGCTCTCGGTGGTTTTAATCGGGGCTCTGGATGAAGAGCGCCGCTGTGGCCGGCAAGGGATCCCACGCGTGGTGGTGCCTGTAAACACGCCGGTTTTTCGCATGAGCCGGGAAGAGATCCTGCGCTTTCACCAGGATCCCCAAGGTCAAACCCAATTTTCCTACTATGGTTTGCTGCTGAGTAGCGGCGGCAACTTTGCCAATCATTTGATCTACCAAGTCTTGAACGACATTACGCCGATGTTTGCCGATCCAGCTCAACGGCGAGCCCTGCAAATCTTAAGCAAAGAACTGGCCTGGAAAATGACTGTAGGAGCGATGCGCTGATGCCCCAAAAAATCACCGATAATGGCCACCATCCAGAAACCACCCTCTCTCCAACTGAGGACTCTCCAGAGGTAATTGGCACCGTCAAAGGGCCTGGAGAAACCTCTAACCAATATGTTTTCATCACTTCCAATACCCAAGCGGTAAAGGTGGGCGATTTCGTCTACTACAAAGTCCAGGATCCCCAATCGCAAACCCTGCAAATCTTGGGTAAAATTAGCCAAGTTCAGCTCCTGGATCACATCCCCGATCGCATCTTTGCCGATACCGAAATCGATCCCAGCACCATTGTGGCTCTGGTGGGCTTCACCCATCCCAATCCGGAAATCTATGCGGTTACCGTCGAGGTCATCGGCTATTTCAATCAGAAGATGGGCTTTATTAACCCCCGCCGCGCTCCGGATCCCGGTGCCAAGGTTTTTCTGGCCTCCAATCGTCTGCTGAAATCAATTTTGAACAAACGAGATGAAACAGCCATTGGGGGTGCTCACTTGGGCAGCCTGTTGTTGCGCGATGAGGGAGCAGTGCCCGTAGTACTGGACGTCAAGGAAATGGTCAGCACCCATCTGGCCATTTTGGCGGGGACAGGATCCGGCAAATCTTATACAGCAGGGGTTTTGATTGAAGAGCTGCTTTTGCCCAAAAACCGAGCTGCCGTCCTCATTTTCGATCCCCACGGGGAATACCACACGCTGGCAGAAATGCAGTCCCACCCCAAGTTTTTTGGGGAAGATGGCTACCGACCCAAAGTCAAGGTTCTTTCACCGCAGGAAATTAAGATTCGTGTATCTTCTCTTAACTTCTTTGATATTCTGACCCTGCTGCCAGAGACCACTGACCGACAGAAATCTTTTCTGGAGAAAGCCTTTCGCAAAACAACTCAATTTAACCCGATCCGCTGGACGATTCAGGACTTAATCGATGCCGTAAACGAGGCTGATTCCGCAGAGGATGGATCCCAAGGATCCTCAGCCGCCGCCTTGGAGTGGAAATTAGAACAGATCGACCGTTCTCCCTATTTCGACAATTTGCAACACCTAGCTCCCAAAGACTTGTTTGAGCCGGGGCAGGTAACCATCCTGCAAATGCATGAGATCAGCCAAGAAGAACAGCAGGTGATCGCTGCTGCCATCTTGCGCCAGGCCAACTATGCTCGGATCAATACCCACAAAGGCAAGATCCAGCCGGGGGACGAAAATTACTTGCCTTATCCCGTCTTTATTTTGCTGGAAGAGGCCCATCGGTTTGCCCCTGCCCACGAGCCTTCCCGTTGCAAACAGGTGCTGCGCACCATTCTCAGCGAAGGACGTAAGTTTGGACTGGGAGTAGGGCTGATCACGCAACGCCCTGGCAAGTTGGACTCGGATATTCTGTCTCAATGCATGAGCCAATTTTTGATGCGAATTGTCAACCCTGCCGATCAGGAAAATTTGCGCCACAGTGTCGAGGCTGCCGGACGGGATCTGTTACAAGAATTGCCCGCCTTGAGCAAAGGTCAGGTGATCATCTCCGGGGTGTGCGTCAATACCCCTGTACTGTGCAAAGTGCGGCAGCGCTACACGCAGCATGGCGGCGAAACGTTGGATATTCTTGGCCTCTGGCAAAGGCATTCTCAAGAACACCACCAGCGGGATCGCTTGGCTCAGTCAGCCCCTCTCAAACCGCGTCCTCAACCTCAGGTAGTGGACGGACTCAGCATTGATTAGCAATGGCCTAAAACTCCAACTGTGGCCTGATCTCAATCGCTGAATCTGCCAAATCTACAATCCGAAACCACTGCTTGATTGCAATACAATTCATTTCACAGAAACAAGTTTTGGGGCGAGCAGGATGAGGAAACAAGCCCTTTTGCCAGGTTTGCTGGGCATTGCCGTTGCAGTTCTACTGGGATCCGGGCCTGCCTATGCTCAGTTGCGGCTGATCCCCGAAGCGGCGCGGCAGGTATACGAAGCTCTGCCGGATCTGCCCCTGGAAAACACCTACACCCCTATTAACCCCAACGATGGCGGCCCCGCACCCGAAGAGGATACTTTGGTGCGGCGAATGATGATCTATCACCTGCAGGTGGCTGGTCGCTCCCCGACCGACCGCTTTGACTGGCAACTGACGCTGGCGGACTATTTTGATGCCAATGAGCCAATCATCGCCCAACGGTATCCCGGTGCCGATCGCCTGACGGTCAACCCCTACGCCCAAGACAAAGCCGTTGTACAATCCCTGAACCGGCAACAGCGACAGGCCCTGCTGGAAGCCCTTGTGCTGGCCTTCGGTGGGGATCCCAACCCAACGCCCCTCTACATTCCCACCGACGGGGATCCTGCCCCTACCCGTCCCACCCCAGAACCTATGAAGCCCTTGCTGCTTCCCGGCAGCGGATCCGCTGACTTGCTCAGGCCCTAGCCGAGGTTTCCCGCTAACTCAAGGCTTGCCCGGTGTAGTTCTCAATGCAGCGCAGGAACAGCTCTACCCCAATGCCAAGGGCAGCCTCATCGAAGTCGAAGCGGGGGTGGTGGTGAGGGTAGTTCAGGCCCCTTTCGGGGTTGGCGGATCCCAGGAAAAAGTAGCAGCCAGGCACCTCATTCAGGAAAAACGAGACATCCTCTCCGCCCATGGTCATCTCTGGGATGATCCTCGCCTCTGGGCCAAACACCTCGCGGGCAGACTGTTCCACCAGAGCTGCCATAGCAGGATCGTTTTGAACCGCCGGATAGCCCCGCTCGAATCGAAACTCATAGGTGGCTCCGTAGGCTTGGCAAATGCCGGCAACGATTTCTTCCATGCGCTTTGGGATCAAATCGGCCACTTCAGGGTGAAAACTGCGCACAGTACCCCAAATTTCTGCGCTTGGGGCGATAACGTTGAAGGCATCGCCGGCCCGGAAACGGCCCACCGTCACCACCGCCGGCAGCATCGGATCCACATTGCGGGAGACAATGGTCTGCAAAGCATTGACAATGTGGGATCCCACCACAATGGCATCCACTGTTTGTTGGGGAAGGGCAGCATGTCCGCCTCGCCCGATCACCTGAATCTGAAAGCGGTCGGCAAAGGCCATCGAGGGGCCACTTTTCACGCCAATAGTGCCCAGAGGGCGATTATTCCACAGGTGTAGGCCGAGGATGGCTTCCACATCCGGGTTCTTCAGCACCCCCGCCTCCAGCATGGGCTTGGCTCCGCCGGGGCCTTCTTCGGCAGGTTGAAAAATGACCTTGACCGTGCCCTTGAGGTGTTGACGGTGCTGTTGCAGCAGCTTGGCGGTGCCCATAGCAATGGCCGTATGGCCGTCGTGGCCACAGGCGTGCATGACGTTGGGGATGGCGGAGCGGTACTCGACTTCATTGGCCTCATGAATGGGCAGGGCATCCATATCGGCCCGCAGCGCCAAAACCGGCCCCGGCTGCTCTCCCTCAATGGTGGCCACGATGCCGGTGTGGGCAATGCCGGTCTGGTGAGGGATCCCCCAACTTTTCAGGCGCTGGCTGATGTAAGCAGCGGTTTGCTTCTCCTGGAAGCCCAGCTCGGGATACTTGTGGATGTGGCGGCGCCAGGTCACCAACTCGGGTTGTAAAGCTCGAACAGCAGGGCGAAGCGCAGGGACAGACATGACCTGAAAAACAAAAATGTCTTGGAAAACCTTCACCAGCGGCTGGTGTTGTCGCATGAAGTTGCCTGTTGATTTCACCAGTATGGCAGAGGTTTTGCCAGGGCTGTCTTTCGCTCGATCTCTGGATGGATACCTAGGCCCACAGGGATCCGGTTTCCGGCGGTAGATCTTGCCAGCGGCCCGGCCCCACAGCTCGCAAAGCTTCCTGCAAGGAGATCGCCCCTGAGTAGAGGGCTTTACCCAAAATGGCCCCCGTCAAACCGGGCAAGCTCAACAAAGCCAGCAAATCCGTTAGCGATCCGATTCCCCCCGAAGCAATCACAGGCAGGCGGGAGATGGCGAGGATCTCCTGCAACTGTTGTAGGTTGGGCCCGGCCAGGGTGCCATCCCGGCCAATGTCGGTGTAGATGATGCCGGCGACGCCCTGTTCCCCCACCCGTTGCACCAATTCGGTGGCCCGCAGGGGAGTGGTGCTCAGCCAGCCGCGGGTGGCCACTTGCCCCTGCCGAGCGTCGATCCCCACCCAAACCCGACCGGGCAAGGCTTGGGTCATCGCCTCCAGGGTGTCAGGATCCTCCACGGCCAGGGTGCCAACGATCACCCGATCCACCCCCAAATCCAACAACTGCCGCGCCCGTTCCAGGGATCGGATCCCACCCCCCACCTGCACCGGGATGGCCAGGCTGCGGACAATGCGCTCAATGATGGGCAGGTTGACTGGATCCCCGCTTTTGGCCCCGTCCAAATCCACCACATGCAGGCGAGGAGCACCCTGTGCCGCCCAAGCTTCGGCCTGTTGGATCGGGTCGTCGGCTACCTGTTCTGCCTGGGCGTAATCCCCCTGGTAAAGGCGCACGGCGCGGCCCTGCAAAAGGTCGATGGCGGGGATCACCTCCAGAAAAGCAGTTGAGTAAGGCATGATGGGATCCCTTGAGGGGCTTTTCCAGTATCGCCTGGGAGCGGCCTTGCTCCAGCGGAGATCTGGATCTCTAGACCCTAAAGTGCTCCACACCGCTGACGCGATGGGAGAACATCCTGAGATGACTATGAACGCGCGCCAACTGGCTCTGTTGGCTCTGCAGAAAATCGAGCGCCAAAACGCCTATGCCGACCTGGTTCTGGGGCATTTGTTGGCCAACAGCAGCCTGATCCCCGCCGACCGGCATCTGGTCAGCGAGCTGGTGTATGGCATTACCCGCCGTCGCCGCACCCTCGATGCCTTGATCGATTGCTTTGCCCAGCGTCCTGCCCACAAGCAGCCCCCCGATTTGCGACTGATTTTGCATCTCGGCCTCTACCAACTGGCTTTTTTGGATCAGATCCCGGCCAGTGCTGCCATCCATACCAGCGTGGAATTGGCCCGCCAGATGGGGCTAGGATCCCTGACAGGGGTAGTGAACGGCATTTTGCGCGCCTACCAGCGGCAAGTGTTGGATCAGCCAGAGAAGGATCCCCTCAAGCCCCTCGAGGACACTCTGCCAGCCGACCCAATTCAGGCTTTGGGGATCCGGCACAGCTTTCCCGACTGGTTGGTGAGCCTATGGTGGGAGCGCCTGGGGCCGGTGGAAACGGAGCAGTTGTGTGCTTGGTTTAATCAGCCACCCCACCTGGATTTGCGGGTCAACCCACTGCGGGCAGATGTGAATAAAGTCGTTCAAGCCTTGGCAGCAGCCGGGATCCCTGCCCTCCCCATCTCCGAGGTGCCGGGTGCCTTGCGACTTCAGGATCATGCTGGCGACATCACGGCCCTGCCCGGCTTTGCCCAGGGTTGGTGGAGCGTTCAAGATGCCAGTGCCCAGCAGGTGGTGCATTGCCTGGATCCCCAGCCGGGAGAGCGGGTGATCGACTGCTGCGCTGCTCCGGGCGGCAAGACCACCCAAATAGCCCAACACATGCAGGATCGAGGGGAGATTTGGGCTTTGGATCGTCACCCCCACCGTCTGCGGCGCCTAGAGGAAAATGCCCATCGCTTGGGCTTGACCTCGATTCGTTCCCTGGCCATCGACCTGTTGCCGCTGAGCGCTGCTGCCGATCGCGTCAGCGGGACGGAGTCCTTACCCCCTGCCCCCTTGCCCCCCTGGCACAGCGCCGACCGGGTTTTGCTGGATGCCCCATGCTCCGGCTTGGGAACCCTGCACCGCCATGCCGATGCCCGCTGGCGACAAACCCCAGAGCGGATCCCAGAGTTGGCCCACCTGCAAGCCCAGCTCCTGCAAGTGGCAGCCCGTTGGCTGAAGCCGGGCGGAGTGTTGGTGTACGCCACCTGTACGCTGCATCCTGCCGAAAACGAGGAGATCATGCAAGCCTTTCTCGACAGCCACCCCAATTGGGCTGCTGAAGGGGATCCCCTGCTCATTTGGCCCCACCGACAGGATCGGGATGGATTTTTTATCCAACGGCTGCGCCGCTCCGGTTACTAACTCCCCTCTCCCTCTGGGAGAGGGGCTGGGGGTGAGGGCAGCAACGCCGAAGACTTGGGGAGTACCTTAACCATTGCCACATGGCTTCTGAGCTGCTGACCAGTCCGAAAAACCCCTGGATCCGCAAGTTGCGGCAGTTGCACCGCAGCAAAGGCCGGCGGGAACAGGGCGCCTTTTTGGTAGAGGGATCCCATCTCATCGAAGAAGCCCTGCGGGTCGGCTGGCCCCTGCAGGCTCTCTGCTACACGCTTGAGTGGGCTGAGCGTTACCCACAATTGCTGGCCAATCTGCCCAAGAGTCTACGGCGGCAGGCCGTCAGCTCAGAAGTCATGGCAGCGCTCTGTACCACCGAGTCTCCCGAAGGAGCTGTGGCCGTGGCCGTCAGTTGGCAGATTTCCTCTCCCCCCCTGTCCAAGTTACGTTTGGGCCTTGTGGTGGAAACGCTGCAAGATCCAGGCAATTTGGGATCCCTAATCCGAGTCGTGGCCGCCGCAGGAGCCGACGGCCTTTGGCTAAGCGCAGACAGCGTCGATCCCGAAAACCCCAAAGTCTTGCGGGCCTCAGCCGGCCACTGGTTTCGCCGTCCGCCCCAAGTCGTGCCCGACCTAGCCGCCTGGATCCAGAGCTGCCGTTGCCACGGGATCCAAGTCTTGGCTGCTACCCTCTCCCCCACAGCAAACTGCTACTGGGATCAAGATCTCACCTGCCCTACCCTTTTTCTCCTGGGCAACGAAGGGGCTGGCCTGAGGGAAGCGACTATCCAACAGGCCGATGCCCAGGTGCGGATCCCGATGGCCGAGGGTGTCGAATCTCTGAACGTCGCTATGACGGGGGGGTTGTTGCTCTACGAGGCCCTGCGCCAGCGGCGATCTCGCTCAGGAAGCGCTCCCTGAACAGCTAGCTGCTCCCTCAGAACTCTTCCTCTACAAAGACCGCATCCTCATTCTCTTCCTGCTCTCCCTCCTCCATCGCTGCCGGCCGGCTGGCGGAAACCGTCACCCCCGCAGAAAGTTTCTCCCGCACAGCCGCTTCCACCTCCGCTAGGAGCTCTGGGTTTTCCTTCAAGTAGACAACCAGATTGTCCCTTCCTTGGGCAACATTTTCCTCCTTGTAGCTGTACCAAGAGCCGCGCCGCTTCAGAATGCCCATCTCATCTGCCAGATCGATGATGCAGCCGATGTTGGAGATGCCCTGGCCAAAGATGATGTCAAACTCTGCTCGCCGGAAAGGGGGAGCAACTTTGTTTTTCACCACCTTGACCCGCGCTCGGATCCCGTATTCTTCAGCGCCTTTTTTCAGGGTTTGAACGCGGCGAATATCTAGCCGCACCGACGCATAAAACTTAAGGGCATTGCCGCCGGTGGTGGTCTCCTGGGGGCCATAGCCTATGCCGCCAATTTTGGAGCGCAATTGGTTTAAGAAAAGAACGATGGATCCGGTTTTGCTGACATTTCCGGCAATCTTGCGCAGCGCTTGGCTCATCAGGCGCGCCTGCAATCCCACATGGGCATCTCCCATATCCCCTTCGATCTCAGCCCGGGGCACCAACGCTGCTACCGAGTCCACCACCACGATATCCACAGCTGCCGAGCGCACCAACTGATCGACAATCTCCAGGGCGGCCTCCCCCGTGTCCGGCTGGGAGATCAACAGGTTTTGAATATCAACCCCCAAAGCTGCTGCGTAAGTGGGATCCAGCGCATGTTCCGCATCCACAAAAGCTGCCGTTCCCCCTTGTTTTTGCACTTCGGCGATGGCATGTAGGGCAATTGAAGTTTTCCCAGAAGATTCCGGCCCAAAGACTTCGATAATCCGCCCTTTTGGGTAACCTCCGCCCAAGGCCAAGTCGAGGGTGATGGCCCCACTGGGTATGGTCTCCACCCGCATCTGGGTGGCATCTCCCAGGCGCATGATTGCCCCTTTGCCGAAATTCCGCTCGATCTGGCTTAACACCTGCTCCAGGGCTTTGCGTTTTTCTGACTTCAATTTGTCCGAGTCATCAGCAGTGTTCACAGCAGCGGCTTTCCGGGCCATAACCCGCATCCCCCCCAGGAGTCGTGGTGGAAAATCGAGCCTGCATTCTAACATTGTCGCCTTGCTCTGAGCGGATCCCTCTCCCCTCTCCCTCTGGGAGAGGGGCTGGGGGTGAGGGCAGGTCTTCTGCATAGCCTTGCAGAGCGGGTAGAGTGGGCTAAAGGGATCTGCTCAGGAATGTCCCCACGGTCATGACTTTGGTCTTACAATCCCCCGGCCCGGTTGTGTTTAGTTGGGGGCCGCTCAGCCTGCGCTGGTATGGCTTATTGATCGGCCTGGCAATGGTGTTGGGCTTGCTCCTGGCTCGCCATCTGGCAGCTCGGCGTGGCCTTCCCCCCAGTTCCATGCCTGATCTGCTGGTGTGGTTGGTGGTTGGATCCCTGCCCCTTGCTCGCCTGTACTATGTGGCCTTTGAGTGGGAGCGCTATCGAGATGGCCCTTGGTGGCAGGTCTTGGCCCTCTGGCAGGGGGGCATTGCCATTCACGGTGCCTTGATCGGCGGCAGTGCGGCGCTTTACCTGTTCGCCCGGCGGCACCGGCTGAGTTTTTGGTTGCTAGCCGATTGCCTTGTTCCCTCCCTCAGCCTTGGTCAGGGGATCGGACGTTGGGGCAACTTCTTCAACAACGAAGCCTACGGAAAGGTGTTGCCTCCGGATAGCCCTCTGTGGGTACAACTGCAGCTGCCTGATGGATCGCGCGTCCATCCTACTTTTTTGTACGAATCCCTCTGGAACTTTGGTCTCTTCGGGCTCCTGCTCTTTTTAAGCTACCGGCGCCAGCTTCCCCCCGGCACCCTCTTGGGCCTCTACCTGGTGGGGTACAGCCTGGGGCGCTTCTGGATCGAAGGCCTGCGCACCGATAGCCTCATGCTGGGATCCCTGCGGGTGGCGCAGGGGGTGAGCCTGTTGCTCATTGGAGCAGGCCTGGCCGCAATCTTGACAGCTCCCAAACGCGTTTCTGTTCACCCAAACGAGGCAACTTCCTCGCCTGGGATCCCCGCCCCAAAGGAGTTGTAAGCCATGGCCAGCGAACAGAATGAAGAGCTCTGGCAGCAAACCTCCCCTCTGCTGCTGCCATCCGCCGCTGCTACCCAATCACTAGGGGCCCTCGTAGCTCAAGCCGCCCTTGGCTTCCTCGCCCCTTCAGGTCAACAAAAATCTCCCCCTCCCAGCCGCAGCCTCGGCTCCACTTCCGGCTTGGTCATTCTTCTCGAAGGTAATCTGGGCAGCGGCAAAACCACCTTTGTGCAGGGACTAGGGCAGGGCTTGGGGATCCCTGAACCCATCGACAGCCCCACCTTCGTGCTGGTGCAGGAATACCACACCGGACGGATCCCTCTTTTCCATTGCGATCTCTACCGCCTAGAGACCTCTTCTGCCGCTCGCGCCGGTGGGAAAGAATCCACACTCCTAGAAGACCTAGGGCTAGAAGAACTTTGGAGCCAAGGTGGGATCACCGCTATTGAGTGGCCCCAGTACCTCCGCCATCTGCCTGCGACCTACCTCTGGCTGTGCCTACAGCCACATCCCCAACAGGAAGGAGCCCGCCTCCTGTACGCCAAAGGAAAGGGATCCCAGACTGCTCAACTTTGGCAGCAAGTTCTTTCTCAGTTCACTCAGCAAGACCCTGAAGAAAAAAGGATCCACTTCTCCCCCTGAAAGGACTTGAAAGCAGCAGAAAAAGTTGGGATCCCAAAAGACCTATGGCCACCTCGATTCGAACTAAGACACTGCGCCCACACCCGAAGCGTCGGTCGCGCCTTCGCGTTAGCGTTGCGGAGCAATAATGCACAGGTCAGAAGGCTTCTCTCAGTAGCCCGGACGTCTCACCCCAGCCTGAAACGACTATGAACTTGAGGCAAACGGCCAGAACTTAGCCAAAAGTCATCCTCAGGCCAAATCAAACAGCAGCACCTCAGCACCTTTCTCACTGAAAAGGTTGAGCTCGCTTTCCTCAGCAATGGCCACGCCATCTCCTTCTCGCAAAAACAAGCCATTTAGGGTCACATTGCCGCGAGCCACCTGCAGCCATCCGTAGCGCTTCTCATCCAAATATTGGCAGATGGTGTGTCCCGGCTCAATCAACCCCGCGTAGAGATTCACATCCTGATGCACAATTACGGATCCCTGGCGTCCATCCCGAGAGGCAATTAAACAAAACTCATTGGGATGCTCTGCTAAACCCGTCGCTTTTTGTTCATAACTGGGATCTAGGTTTTCCTGCTCCGGCAAAATCCAAATTTGCAGCAGATGAACCTCCTCATCCGCCGAGTGATTGTACTCGCTGTGCTGGATCCCTGTGCCCGCTGTCATCCGTTGAATTTCGCCAGGACGAATCACAGATCCCGTGCCCAAGCTGTCTTTGTGCTCAAGGATCCCTTCCAAAACATAAGTAACGATCTCCATATCCCGGTGCCCATGGGTCGGAAAGCCAGCACTCGGGCGGATTCGGTCATCGTTAATCACCCGCAAAGCGCGGAAACCCATGTAGCGAGGGTCGTAGTACTCCCCGAAAGAAAATGAGTGGTAAGTATCAAGCCAACTGAGCTTGACATGACCCCTCTCTTCCCGCTTGCGCAAAGTCAGCATCACAGTTTCTCCAAAACCTGACCCTCGCAACCATCTTATTAACTCTGCAGTCAGAATGTCAATATTCAAACAGTTTTATTTCTTCTTTTCCCTGCTATTCTCGCCAAAAACTTGCCAAAAATTTTGGGTTGGATATCTTGACGGGGTGGTGGGGGTGGGGATAGGGTAGTAAAGCGCCACAAGGCCACCCAGCCCCGGCGCCCCAGAACCTTGACAAGTAACTCGTTCAGTCAACCATCGCCAAGCAGCACAGCAGGC
>NZ_JANSIN010000040.1:0-9442 GCF_047462115.1 Synechococcus sp. R50.1
AAGAGCGGCTTTGTTACCTACGACGCTCGCATCTTTTCGTTCCGTCAAAAAGACTGGACGGTGTCGCTGACCACGGTTGATGGAAGAGAACGCTTTGAGCTAGCCATTGGTAACTACCAGAGGGGAATGCTGGCTGGTTCCAACCCAAAAGCTGCCACGCTGATCAAGCGCAAAGATGGCTCCTACTACATCCAGATTTGCGTAGAGAAAAAGCCACCCAAGCAACAAGATACCGACAGGGTGATCGGGGTGGACTTGGGAAGGACAGATATTGCCCATACATCGGAAGGAGATAACTGGAATGGACAGCAGTTGAACAGAGTCCGAGACCACTACTCCCGATTGAGGGCGGCACTCCAACGCAAAGCCAGTAAGGGCACACGCAGTTCGCGGCGCAGATACCGTCAACTGCTGCAACGGCTGTCTGGCAAGGAGAGACGCTTTCAAACGTGGGTCAATCATCGCATCTCTAAAGCTATTGTCTCTAGGGCAAAAGCTACCAACAGCGCTATCGCTCTGGAAGACCTGACAGGGATTCGGGAAAGAGTCAATCAACAACCCCGCAGCAAAACCGAAAGGCGCAGGGCCAACAGTTGGGCGTTCTACCAACTACGTCAATTTCTGGAATACAAGGCGAGGGTTGCAGGGGTTTCTCTGGTTCTTGTGCCGCCTGCTTACACGTCGCAGACCTGTCACAAGTGTTTACACATCCATCCCGATCCTGCGCAATCCTACCGCAGTGGTAAGTCGTTCAAGTGTGGGCACTGTGGATGGGAAGGGGATGCGGACTTTAATGGTGCGAATGTGATTGCGCTTTTGGGGGCTGTCGTAAACCAGCCTAGAGGTTCGGGCCTGTTTTGTTCTCTGGTAGAGCAGAGCAGGCTCAGGGCTACTGAAAGCCCGCTCCGTACCGCTTAGCGGTCGGAGCCGGGTAGTTTACGATGTGTTGACCCCAGACCGGCTCCCTTGGTTGGTTTAGCCGTTTTTCATTGCGGAGGTCATGATGGTCGAGGTTTTGGAAAGAGAAAAATTGGCCGAGGCACCTGCTGATAGTTCTCCGGCAGCTTCTCGAAAAATTTGGACTGACGAAGAGTTTATGGCTTTACCGGAGGATGGCAATCGCTATGAGGTTGTGAACGGAGAACTGGTTACCGTGGGCTCGGCAGGTGCAAAGCATGGGTACTACGTAAGTTTGATTCACATCATTCTGGGCTCCTACGTTCGCAGTCAAAGGATTGGATTTACCTTCGATTCCGATACTTCCTTCAAAATGAAATCCGGTAATCGCCGCTCTCCGGATTGTTCTTTTTTTTCCAAAGAACGACTGCAATCTCTGGGCGGGATCCCAAGGGGTTATATTGAGGGATCCCCAGACTTGGCTGTAGAAGTTCTCTCCGATGCCAACACCGTTGGAGAGATCCATGATAGGCTCGTTGAGTATTTTGAGAATGGATCCCGGCTGGTCTGGATCATTCATCCTGAAGAGAAATACGTTCTGGTCTATCGCCGGCCTGAGCCTGAAGCATTGAAGAAACCCGGCGACATCCTGGAAGGTGGAGAGGTGATCCCTGGATTTGCGCTGGATTTATCAGAGTTTTTTGCCGAGCCGGAGTTGTAGTTTTTCACCAACGCAATGTACGGATAAGACGCCTTCAGCACCTAGGGAAGAGCAGCCCTGTTAAACTAGTCTCAACAGTGGGATCCCATTTCATGGCACCGGTCTATCCGCAGGTTCTGGAGCGCAATCCCAAACGGCTGCGCATTGCCCTACAACGGTTCACTTCCCAGCAACTGGCTTGGCGGGCGGCAGCAGGCTTGGTGCTGCTGATTGTGGGATCCCAACTGTGGGCTCGTTCGCCGCTGTTGGGTTTGGTGGCTGTGGGGATGGGCCTGTGGGCTGGGATCCCTTGGGGGTTGGGGCAGATCCTGAATCTAGATTGCCAAAGCCAACGGGTGACCTTGACCCGGCTGGGTGGCCCTTGGGGCTTTTGGCGGCAGCAGGTGTTTTCCTATCCCTTGGCCCAGTTGCAAGGGGTGCGGGTACATCGGGTAGGCCAGGAGGTTTTGGACAACCAAGCTCAAGAGAGTTTCCAGGTCCAAAGCCAAGTGCGGCTGCAGTTTCACAGCGATCCTTCTAAACCGGAGCTGAACGAGGAGGTCATCGCCTGCTTTAGCAGCCAAGTCGGCATCAAAGGGGACGAACCAGAAGCTTTCGTGCTCTCTCAGCGGCTGGTGCGCTGGATTCAGAACTATCTATCCGAACACTCAGGAAACCTAAGAAACAACTCTTCACCCTGAAAGCCCCCTTTTCGAGGATACTGCCCCACCGTTCCAGTAGACTCAAACTTTGCTCTCCTTTTCGGGGAGATGGGGAATTGTTGGCACAGTGCTTGATCCTGGGTTAGAAATGCTGCTGAGATTCTTGTAAGCTTTGACACTCCATACACTTACGTAATTATGAGCGTCTCCTGGAATCTAGTCAACCTAAACACCTTACTCGACCGAAACACTCTGCCCGGATGGCTTTGGCTGCTCCTTTGGGGATCCTCACTGGCCGTGGTGATGTACTGGCAAAGGCGCTGGCTGCAGCGGGATCAGGTGGGTTTTCCCGATGTCATCATGCTGGCGCGTGCAGATACGACGGTGGTGGAATGTAACGAAGCTTGCCAGAAAATCTTGGGGGATTGGCGGGGCAGGCGCTGGATCGACGTGCTGCTGGCAGAAGAGCAGGAGCAGGCGCAGCAAAAGATAGCCCACCTTACCCCTCAGCAGCCCACCTTTACCCGGATTAGCAGAGTGGCGGATGCAGCGGGGCAGGTGCGGTGGTTTGAGTGGATCAACCAAGGCATTTTTGACCGGCGGGGCCGCTTGCAGTTCATTCGCGGCGTGGGCCGAGACATTACAGAGAAGAAACAGTTGGAAGAAAACCTGCGGCTGCGGGAGGCCCAACTGCGCACCTTGTTGGATGCCCTGCCATTGGCGGTGTGGGCCAGGGATCCCCAGGGAGTGCTAATTTTGCAAAATGCCACTGACCGCGCCTGGTTTGGCGATCTGCTGGGTACTTCTCTGGAGGAGGTGGCTCAGCAACATCCCCACTGGCCGGAGTACACCTCTCAAGTTCTAGCCGATCTAGAGCGGCAAGGGTTTTCCCAACTCGAGGGCAAGGAAGTAATTCAAGGTCAGGAGCGCTACATCTATCGCTTCGCTGTAAAGCTTCAGGATCAGTCTAAAGGATTAGGGCTTCTCGGCATTGTCCTAGATATCACCGAGCAGAAGCGCCTGCAACGAGAGCTAACAGATCAACAAGAACGCTTTCGCGCCTTTATCAACAACAGCCACGACATCTTGCACCGAGTTGATGCCCAGGGCCGGCTGTATTGCCTTAATCCCCCGGTGGCGGAGAAGATCCTAGGTCTTACCCCCCAGCCAGGAGAGCCTCAACCCCTGGAGCTGGTTCATCCCGAAGACCGCGAGGCCATCGCGTCTGCCTGCGAGCAACTCCTGTCCCAGCCCGGCCAGACTCTCTGCTTTGTCTATCGGATGCAACATGCCGACGGCCATTGGGTGTGGCTGGAGAGCCTCTGCACCAATCTCTTGGATGATCCTTTGGTTCAGGGGATCGTTTCCAGTACCCGCGACATTACCCAACAAAAGCAGGTGGAACTGGCCCTGCGAGAGAGCGAGGCCCGCTTTCGGGAAATTGCAGAGGCTGTACCGGTGGTTTTCTTTGTGTATTCTGCAGACTTGAGCCAGTCTCTCTACAAAAGCCCCCAAAGCGAGAAGATCTGGGGTTACACAGCAGAAGAGTTTCGCCGCAAGCCAGATCTCTGGAAAGACAGGATCCATCCCGAAGATCTGCCAAGGGTACTGCAGGTGGCCGCCCGAGCCACTCAAGAAGCCCAGCAGATCACCTACCGCATTTTCCATCGGGATGGCAGGCTGCGCTGGCTGCGTACTTCTTGCCGACCCATCTTGAACGAACAGCAAGAGGTTATCCGTATTGTTGGCATTACCGAAGATATTACGGAGCAGAAAGAAGCAGAGCTGGCTCTACAAGAAAGTGAAGCCCGGCTTAGGGCCATTCTGGACGGGATCCCTTTTCCCATCTTTCTCAAAGATTTGGAGGGGCGCTACTTACAGGTAAACACTGCCTATTTGCAGCAAGGGTGTAACCAGGAAGAGATCCTCGGCAAAACCGATGCCGAACTCTTTCCGCCAGAAGATGCCCTCAAGTTTCGAGAGCAAGATCAAAGGGCTATCCAGTCCCCTGATCCGATTAGCTGTGAGAGTGTCGTTTCTCGTAACGGTCGAGAAATATCGAGGTGGGTCACCAAATTTGCCCTGCGGGATCAGCAAGGGGATCCCTATGCCGTTTGCGGTGTTGTTGTGGACATCACCCCCCTCAAAGAAGCTCAAGAAGTGCTTCGGCAAGAGGCAGAGCGGGAGCGACTGTTGGGGGCCTTATTGCGGCGGATCCGCCAAGCTTTGGACTTGCAAACCCTCTTGGAAACAACGGTTGCGGAAGTGCGAGAGTTTCTCCAGGTAGATCGGGTGATGATCTACCGACTGCAGGGAAACGGGGGTGGGATTGTGGCCGCCGAGTCGGTAGCGGATCCCTGGCCCAGCCACCTGGGCCGCTACGTGTGGGATGAGTATTTCCAAAGGGATCCGTGCTATCGCAAGTACCAAGAGGGCTTTGTCCAGGCAGTGGGGGATGTAGCAATAGCCGATTTGGATCCTTGCTATCGGGAGTTGCTGGAGTCTTTCCAAGCCCAAGCCAACTTGGTGATCCCGATTCGGCAGGGTGAGGCTTTGTGGGGTCTATTGGTAGTTCAGCACTGCCAATCCAGCCGCCCTTGGCAAGAGTGGGAAATCCGGCTTTTACAAGAGCTGAGCGATCAATTAGCCATCGCGTTGCAACAGGCCCAGTTATATGAACAACTGCAAGCCCTCAATCAAACCTTGGAAGAAAAGGTTCGGCAACGCACCTCTGAGTTGCAGCGATCCCTGCAATTTGAGGCCCTGCTGAAACGCATCACTGACCGGGTGCGCGACTCTCTGGATGAAGCTGAAATTCTCAACACCGCTCTGCGCGAGCTGGGAGAAAACCTAAATGCAGATGGCTGCGATATTGGCCTTTACAACGCCGATCTCACCCTTTCCACCATCAGCTACGAGTATTGTCCTCGCTTGGGGTCGGCCTTGCATACTTGTATTCCCTTTGCCCAATATCCAGATCTCTACGCCCAGTTGTTGCGAGGAGAGCCCTGCATATTTTGTTTACTTCCTGACGCCCCCCGCCAAGGATCAGTCTTGGTCTGCCCTCTGCGGGATGGGGAGCAAGTCTTGGGGGATCTGTGGGTTTTTCGCAGCAGCGAGGAAAGTTTTGATGAGCAGGAAATGAATCTCGTAGCTCAAGTGGCCAATCAATGTGCTATCGGCCTAAGGCAGGCGCGCCTATTCCGAGCTGCCCAAGAGCAGGTGCAAGCCCTGGAGCGCCTTAACCGCCTCAAAGATGACTTTATCAGCACCGTCAGCCACGAGTTGCGCACCCCCCTCACCAGCCTGAAGATGGCGTTGCACATGCTGCAAGTTGCCCCTGCGAGGGAGAAGCAGGCCCAGTACCTATCCATCGCCCAGCGGGAATGCCAACGGGAGATCGAGCTGATCAATGACCTGTTGGATTTGCAGCGGCTAAAGGCAGGAGCCTATGCTTTGAATCTGCAAACGCTGACCTGGGAAGCCTTGTTGGGGGATTTGCTGTTGGCTATTGGCGAACGCGCCCGTACTAAGGGGCAAACCTTTCAAGCCAACGTGCCTCTGGAGAGCAGCATCACCACAGATCCTCTCCTTTTGGGGCGTATCCTGCGGGAGCTGCTACACAACGCGGTGAAATACACCCCCGGCCAGGGATCCATCCGCCTAGAAGTCAGGGTTGAGGCCAACCGAACTCGCATCCAAGTCAGGAATAGCCAAGAGATCCCGGCCGAGGAGCTCACCCGCATTTTCGAGCGTTTTTACCGGATCCCCAGCCATGATCCTTGGAAAGAAGGGGGCACCGGTCTGGGCTTGGCTTTGGTGAAACAAATGGTGGATCAACTGAGGGGATCCATTGAGGTCAACAGCTCTGCCGGTTGGACGACTTTTACGCTACATCTACCCGAATTGCCGCAATTTTAATTCCACTTCTTCCCCTCGCTTTGGGATACATTACTGGCAGGGATCCGGGGGGGCTTTGCCTAAACCTATGACAACTCGCCTAGATTTGGCTCTCACTCTTGAAGACTTCCTCAAGTTGCCTCACATAGAAGAGTCTCCGGCATGGGAGTACGTGGATGGAGTTGCCATTCAAAAACCGCTGCCCAAAGTCCGCCATTCCATTTTGCAAAAACGCCTTTTGGCTGAGGTTGACGGCAGCACCACCGACTATACTGCCCTACCCGAATTGCGATGCACTTTTGCCGGTCGTTCCATTGTTCCCGATATTGCTGTAATTGCGTGGGATCGAATTCGCCTCAGTGAAACAGGCGAGCCAGAAGATGACTTCACCGCAGCACCCGACTGGATTATCGAAATTCTTTCGCCGGGTCAAAGGGTAAGCCGTGTAATCGATAATATCCTGCATTGTCTAAAGCACGGCAGCAAATTAGGGTGGATGGTGGATTTAGACGATTACTCTATTTTGATATTTGCCCCTCAACAAGAGCCGGAAATTTGCCGAGCAGATCGTCAGCTCAAGGTGATCGATGGGATCCAGTTAGCATTGACTCCACAACAAATCTTTGTTCTCCAATACACTACCCCCGCCGCATGGCCGTAACCCCCGTGGGATCCAGCACCTTGCCCCGTTCCACCTCGGCATAGACCAGGTAGCGATCCCCGCAGTCCATCCAAGTTTTCACACGGCACTCCAGGTAAGCTAAGGCGTCCAACAAAATGGGGCAGCCATTCTCAGCAGTGGCCGTGGCCAAGCCGGCAAACCGATCTTCTCCAGGGCGCTGGGGCCGCTGAAAGTGCCGCTGCAAGTTGCTGCCCTTGCCTTCCCGCAAGATGTTAAGCACAAAGGGGGCCTGGGGATAGGTCAGCAATTCGGCTTCTTGTTCCTTGTTCACCGACAGGGTTAGCCCCGGTGGATTGAAGCTAGCCTGGGCCACCGACCAGGTGAGAAAGCCACGGCGGGTCTCTCCTTGCAGGGCGGTGACTACACACAGGGATCCCACCACCCGGCTCAGGGCTTGCCCAACCCGATCCGCCTGAGTTTCGCTGCTGGTTTGGCGAGGGGCGCGGGCTCGTTTGGCTTTGCGCAGGGCCTGAGCAAACTGGGATCCCGCCTCTTGACAGGCTTCCAGGATTTCAGGGGTGGGCTTAAACTTGGCGCGGATCGTCTCAAACCCCAAGGAAAAGCCGGCATTGAGCAACTTACTCTCGATGAGATCCACCGCTTCTCCGCTCCAGCCGTAGGAGCCGAAAACCCCGGCCAATCGGGTGGTGGGAACTGAAGAAAGGATGATGCCAAGGGCGGTTTGGATCTGCACAGGAGGATGGCCGGCCAAAGTCGGGGATCCGATAACAAACCCTTGGCAGCGCTCCAGAGCTTGGGCGATCTCCTCCGGAGTGGACCATTCGCAGTTGATCCGCTCCACCTTAACGCCGGCCCGCTCCAGCCCTTGGGCTATAGCCATGGCCATCAAGCCTGTATTTCCGTAAGCGGAAGTGTATAGGAGAGCTACCCGCTGCTCGCCGGGATCCTCTTCGCACCAAGTGTGGTAGTCCAGCCGCAAGCGCCGCAGGCTGTGGCGCACCAAGGGGCCGTGGGCAGGGGCATAGATTTGGGCGGGAAATTCTTCCAACTTGGCCAGGGCTGCCTTCACCTGGGACAATTGGTTGCGGTGCAAACAGTCGAAGTAGTAGCGGCGGTCTTCGCTGAGCTGCCGCCAATGTTCGTCAAACACTTGCTCATCGCACACGTGGGCGCCGAACAGCTTATCGGTGTAGAGGATCCCGGTGGCCGGATCGTAGGTACAGAGGGCATCTGGGTGGCGGGGCGTGGGCACGGTGCGAAAGTGCAACTCATGCCCTTCTCCCAAATCCAGGCGATCCCCATCCCGGATGACCCGCAAACGGAAAGACTGGTCGCCATTGTAGAAAATGCCCAGATCGGCGGCTTCTTCTTCGTCGCGACTGCGGGGCAAGGGATCCATCTCTTCAAAGGCGGCCCGTAGCGTAATGGATCCCGGCTTGGAGCAGAGCACCATCGCGTAGGGAGCCAGAGGCAATAGGGCCTTGAGAGTGGCAATGCGGTTAAAGTTGACGTGGCTGAGCAAAATAAAGTCCAACCGCTGCAGGTACTGGTGTTGGGCCAACTCTTCTAAAAAGATGCTGGTGAACGATTCCCCCGGAGGATCGATGAGAAGGGTTTGGCGGGCCTGGATGAGGTAGCTATTGGCAGTGGTGCCCCGTTGCCGAGCGTATTCCAGCTCAAACTTCAGGCGATCCCAGGTGCGGGAGCGGAGAACCAGCGTGGACGGGCCGATAAGGGCAACTTGGACATCGCGGGCGGGGATCTTGCTCTCCATAGCAGCCTCCGATGCGGTATCTGTCCTCACCTTGCCACGAAACTGGAGGAATGGGGATCCCTTTTCAGAGTTTGGGAGCCCACGGCCCGGCTTGCCCAAAAGTTAAGTCTGAGGCCCCGTCCTCACAACTGCGCAAGAAGCAAGCGATTGAGGTGGGGAGTGTGTCAAGTTTTTTCAAAGTCGGCCGGGCAAAAAGGAAGAGGCTAAGATCGGCTTGTAGCGTGTTCAGGCTGCCTATGTCTGCCCGATCCAAGTCCAAAGTGGAGGCCCCTACCAAGGGGATGGATCCCCGCCAGTTTACTGAAGCTGATGTGGCGGCAATTGCAGAGCGGTTGGAGCGCAATGAGTATCCGACCGTCTTTGGCTGCTTGGAAGACTGGCATGCCCTTCGAGCCGTTGCCTTTTATGCTCCCCACTTGGTGGCTCCCTATGCACACCTGTTGGAGTGGGAAGTGGATGAAGATTAGGACTGTCTTCGCAGTTCCGAAGGGATCCCAGTGCTCAGGGCAACGAGGGGGGAGGATTTCCGTCAGAGCCTTGCCGGCGAATCAGGTAGCGCACTTCTTCAAGGAGAACGTTGAACCTCTGATCCGTTTCCGCCTGCCGTTGGTTGATGGCCTGAATGGCGCGTTCGTGCTCTCGTTGTAGGGCGGTGAGGGTAACCAGAGCTTGAGTCACTTCCTCTGCCCACTCGGCAAGGTGAGCTAAGTCAGAGCGGGTCTCGCTGACAACTTGCTGTAGCTCTCGCAGGCTTTGAGCTTGGGCAGCAGCTTGTTCGGCAAATTCGGCGCGGCTTTCTTGGATGGACTGACGCAGCTCCTCGATTTCCCGCAGACGGGCGGCGTTCTCCTCGGCAGACTGGGTGC
>NZ_JANSIN010000040.1:9542-23860 GCF_047462115.1 Synechococcus sp. R50.1
CTCGATTTCCCGCAGACGGGCGGCGTTCTCCTCGGCAGACTGGGTGCGGCTTTCTTGGATGGACTGACGCAGCTCCTGGATGGATTGGCAGAGCTCCCGGATTTCTCGGCTGTTGGCAGCAGTCTGTTCAGCCGTCCAAGCCAGCAGTTGTTCCACCCGGTCTAAGCGGTCTTGGCTCTGACTATTCACTCCGATGCCTCGCCTTGTGATGCAATCGATAAACTCCATCCGATTATAAGTGGAGTTAAGCTCAGCCAAATAGGATAGGTGGAATGGTTATTCCCAGAGCCGCCGGATCGGAGACCGATGCAGCAACTGGTGGGCTTCGGACAGCAACTCCGGGATCCGCAGATGCTCTGGGCAGCGGGGCAAGCAGTCACCGCATTCGGTACAGCGGTCGGCAGGTGACCCCGGAAACCAATGCCCAGCTTGGCCGAACATGTTGTAGCGGTACTGGGCAAACTCCGTCATCTCGTGGGCAATGGCCAAGTTGCGCAACCGCAGCACTTCGGGAATGTGGATCCCTTCTGGGCAGGGCAGGCAGGCGTAGCACTGGGCGCAGCGGCTGGATCCCAAGCGTTCCTGCTCGGTTTGGCGCAACCGTTCTTGCACCTGAGGGCCATTTACCCACCACCGGTCGGGATCCCGTAAGGCCGACAAGGCCACCTGCAACTCCTCAGGATGGGTGATGCCTAGGCTGAGGGTGTGAACACGGGGATCCGCCAGCAAAAAACGATAGGCAAATTCCAAGGGGCTGAAAGGGGCACAGCACTCCTGCAGGTGTTGGGGCGGGCGATAGAGCATTCCCCCCTTATCGGCGGGAGAAATAATGAACACGCCCATATCCTGCTGGGCAGCTGCTTTTAGGGCCGGTGCATTGCGCTGTTGGAAAAAGTGATAGTGCAAATTAACAAAGTCAAAGCATCCTGTCTGGATGGCCTGCAAAATTAACTCCAGGGATCCATGGGTGGAAAAACCAATGTAGCGCACCCAGCCTTCTTGCTGCATCTGCTTGAGAATCGGCAACCCTTTCTGCAGCACCCACTCCAGATGTTCCGGCAAGTTGATGCCATGAAAGGCAAATTGATCCAGGTAATCCACCCGCAGACGGCGCAGGGATCCCTGAAGCCGCTCTCGCAACCCATCTGTGGGAGTGAGTTTGCTGGTCAGAATCAACTGATGGCGTGAAAAGGGCAGGGTTTGCAAAATCTCGCCCAAGAGCACCTCGGCATGGCCATAAGCCTGAGCCGTTTCGATGTGGTTGATCCCTGCGGCTAGGGCTGCCTCAACGGTTGCCTGAGCCTGAGCCCTGGGCACATTGACCAAGCGCATGCTGCCCAGAGAAAAAACCGAGACAAGCTGTTGGGTGCGCCCAAAGCGACGGTAGAGCATTGCGGCTGAGGTGATGCCAGCAACTCCCATCAAATCACCCCCCAGAGGCGGGAGACAGCTTCAGATGGCCGGGCACAGGCATGGTTTCCCTCAGGAGGGGTTTTTGCCCAGCAGTTCTGCCGCCAGCAGGATCGCCTGCTTGAGGCTCTCGCATCGGGCCACCCCTTGGCCGGCAATGTCGAAGGCGGTGCCATGATCGGGAGAGGTGCGAACAAAAGGCAACCCAATTGTCAGGTTGACTGCCCGGTCAAAAGCCAGCATCTTCACCGGGATCAAACCTTGATCATGATAGAGAGCCAAGTAGGCATCTGCCACAGTTGGGGATCCCTGGCCATGCCAGGCTTGCGCGGGAGCCACCCACAGGGTGTCGGGGGGAAGCGGCCCCCAGATTTGGGCGTGGGCATAGGTGCGCAGCAGCTCGGTCAGCCATTCTTTTTCCTCAGATCCCAGTTGCCCCTGTTCGCCGGCGTGGGGATTCAGGCCGGCCACTGCAATCCTAGGATCCGGGATCCCAAAGGTGTGGCGCAGGGATCCCACCAGCAAATCCAGCGCTGTCCGCACCCGCTCTGGGGTCAGCACGGTGGGCACCTGGCCGAGGGGAATATGGGTGGTGGCCAGCAAAACCCGCATCTGCCAGCCACTGTGGGGGGAACGGGCGACAAACAGCATCCCGTAGCGTTCAGACCCACTCAGTTGGGCCAAAACTTCCGTTTGGCCAGGGAACCGGTAGCCAGCTTGATGCCAGAGATATTTGGCGATGGGTGCTGTCACGATCCCCTGAAACTCCCCCTGCAACGTCCGTTCGACCGCCGTTCTCAGGTAAGCAAAACTAACCGCACCACTGTCGGCATCCCCTTGACCGACACGGCCAGGCTGCAACCAAAAGCCCGTGTTGCATTCCAGCATCGGGATCCCTGCCGGATGGGCCAACGGAGCCGGCGACCGATCTCTCAGCAGGCGATAGGTGGCTTCTAGAACCTGCCGATCCCCTACAACCGTGATGTGGGCGCAAGACTGCACCTCAGGATCCGCCAGCACCTTGAGCACAATTTCCGGCCCAATTCCCGTGGGATCCCCCAAGGTCAGGGCCAGTTTGGGCAGTGCAAGGCTCATGGTGTCTTTATCTTGAGAAGACAGATCTTGAGAAGACAGATGATCTCCATTTTGCAGGGGAAGCAGAGTGCCGACAAAAGCTGTGGGGTAAGGTCGCCATCCCTCTGAGCCAGAATGCTGAGCTCAGCCTATCCAGTCATCTGCAAGGGGATCCATGCCGGCAAAATGGTTTAATGAGGGTTTAGCGATATTTGACCTCATATGGCCGAGACATTCCTTTACAACGCCTTGCGTGCTGCCCTCGACGAAGAAATGGCCCGGGATCCCAACGTGTTTGTTTTGGGAGAAGATGTCGGCCATTACGGTGGCTCCTACAAAGTCACCAAAGACCTGTATCGCAAGTATGGGGAGATGCGCCTGCTGGATACCCCCATCTGCGAGAACAGCTTTACCGGCTTGGCCATTGGGGCAGCCATGACCGGCTTGCGCCCGGTGGTGGAAGGGATGAACATGGGCT
Organism: Synechococcus sp. R50.1; assembly: GCF_047462115.1. NCBI lineage: Bacteria > Bacillati > Cyanobacteriota > Cyanophyceae > Synechococcales > Synechococcaceae > Synechococcus > Synechococcus sp. R50.1. The sequence continues at coordinate 12,505 of NZ_JANSIN010000040.1, forward strand.
TTCTGCTCCTGGCCTTCAACCAAATTGCCAACAATGCCGGTATGCTTCGCTACACTTCTGGGGGCAACTTCAAGATCCCGATGGTCATCCGCGGGCCGGGCGGGGTGGGTCGTCAGTTGGGGGCAGAGCACTCGCAGCGGCTAGAGGCTTACTTTCAAGCGGTGCCTGGGCTCAAGATCGTAGCCTGTTCAACGCCTTACAATGCCAAGGGCTTGCTCAAGTCCGCCATCCGCGATGACAACCCAGTTCTCTTTTTCGAGCATGTCCTTTTGTACAACTTGAAAGAAGATCTGCCAGAAGAGGAATACCTTTTGCCTCTGAACAAAGCCGAAATCGTCCGATCCGGCTCCGATGTTACCCTGCTCACCTACTCCCGCATGCGCTACCACGTGCTCAAGGCCGTGGACACTTTGGTGCAGCAGGAGATCGACCCTGAGGTGATCGATTTAATCTCGCTGAAACCTTTAGATATGGGAACCATTGCCGCTTCGGTGCGCAAAACCCATCGGGTGATCATTGTTGAGGAAGACATGAAATCGGGTGGCATTGGGGCGGAACTGACAGCTCGCATCATGGAAGAACTGTTCGATGAGCTGGATGCGCCGGTGATGCGTTTGGCTTCGCAGGACATTCCCACCCCCTACAACGGCACGCTGGAGGCGGCCACCATCGTGCAACCTGCAGATATTGTGGCGGCGGTGGAGCGGCTCCTCTACGCGGATTAGAACCCCTACAAAACAACAGTAAACTACCCGCACTCATGCTGACGCAGAGTGCTCCGCGCCGCTAAAGCGAAAGAGTGCAGGCTTTCGGTAGCCCTGTAGTTGGCAAGCCAACCACGTTCGCGAAGCGAGCCGTAGGCTTGACCTCTAGGCTGGTTTACAGCAGCCCCCAAAAGCGCAATCACATTCGCACCATTGAAATCCGCATCCCCTTCCCATCCACAGTGCCCACACTTAAACTTCTTCCCACTGCGGTAGGACTGTTCAGGGTCGGGATGAATATGCAAGCACCGGTGGCAGGTCTGCGACGTGTAGGCAGGCGGAACAAGAATCAGAGAAACCCCTGCAACCCTCGCCTTGTATTCCAGAAATTGACGGAGTTGGTAGAACGCCCAACTGTTAGCCCTGCGCCGCTCGGCTTTGCTGCGGGGTTGTTGGTTGATACGCTCCCGAATCCCTGTCAGGTTTTCCAGAGCAATGGCACTGTTTGTGGCCTTCGCCCTAGAGACAACAGCCTTGGAGATGCGATGATTGAGCCAGGCTTGAAAGCGCCTCTCCTTGCCAGACAGCCGTTGCAACAGTTCTCTGCATCTGCGCCGCGAACTGCGGGTGCCCTTACTGGCTTTTTGCTGGAGTACCGCTCTCAGCTTGGAATAACGGTCTCGGACTCTGCTCAACTGCTGTCCATTCCAGTTATCTCCTTCCGATGTATGGGCAATATCTGTCCTTCCCAAATCCACACCCAGTACCCTGTCCGTGCGTTGGCGTGGAAACGGTTCCGTTTCCACACAGATTTGGATTTGAATGTAGTAGGAACCTTTGCGCTTGACCAGAGTGGCCGATTTGGGATTGGAGCCCGCCAGCTTTTCTCTCTGGTAATGACCAATCGCCAGCTCAAAGCGTTCTCGACCCTCCACCGTGGTCAGCGACACCGTCCAGTCTTTCTCGCGAAATGAAAAGATACGAGCGTCATAGGTCGCAAAGCCCCCCTTGAACGCTTTGACCGGGCGGTTTTTCTGTCGGGCGACCTTACGGGCACCTGCCAGCCGTCTGCAGACCTGCTGAGCCAAGTTACTGGACAAGCCGAACCGGGCACGGATTTGGTGGTAGCCCAGAGATTGAAGTTTAACGGCGTTGGCGACTTTCTCGGGTGTGTTTTGGTTGACCCAGTTCAAGGCTTGGCCGAAGGCATCCAAGGTCGCGTCCAACTTTGCGGCTTGCGACTGGGACACCTTGAGCTTGCAGGAAAGGGTCAGGACTTGGGTCATGGTTGTATCGTAACTCCGCATTCCTCCCGACCCTCGTCCTACGGACAGAGGGCGGGGCTCCTGCGCTAGTAAGCTGAAATACGGCTATCCCCTCTGCCGCATAATGAAAGCCGGGAGTTCTCTGCGTCGGATCTATGCCCAACAGCTTGCCCGGTTCCATTGATCTCAGCCAGAAGCGCATTTTGCTCACAGGGGGCAGCGGCTTTTTGGGCAAACATGTGCTGCAACAGTTGCAGGTGCTGGGGGTAAAGCCGGAGCAGGTGCGCATCCCGCGCTCCCGCACCCAGGATCTGCGCCGTTGGGAAGTCTGCCAAGAGGTGGTGCAAGGGCAAGATATCGTCATCCATTTGGCCGCCCACGTGGGTGGCATCGGCCTCAACCAAGCCAAGCCGGCAGAACTCTTCTACGACAACCTCATCATGGGATCCCAGCTCATCCACGCCGCCTATCTGGCCGGGGTGGAGAAGTTTGTCTGCGTGGGCACCATCTGCGCCTACCCCAAGTTTACCCCCGTCCCCTTCAAGGAAGAGGATCTCTGGAACGGCTACCCGGAAGAGACCAACGCCCCCTACGGCATCGCCAAGAAAGCCCTGCTGGTGCAACTGCAAGCCTACCGACAGCAGTACGGCTTCAACGGCATCTACCTCCTGCCGGTGAACCTCTATGGCCCGATGGACAACTTCGACCCCGAAAGCTCCCACGTCATCCCAGCCTTGATCCGCAAGGTGCATGAAGCACAGCAACGGGGCCAAAACTATGTCGAAGTGTGGGGGGATGGCAGCCCCACCCGCGAGTTTTTCTACGCTGAAGATGCGGCCCGCGGCATTGTCATGGCCACCCAGCTTTACGACGGGGCGGATCCCTTGAACCTGGGCACCGGTGAAGAGATCTCCATCCGGGATCTGATTGCCCTCATCTGCGAGCTGATGGAGTTCCGGGGAGAGATCCGCTGGCAAACGGACAAGCCCAACGGCCAACCCCGCCGCTGTCTGGATGTCTCCAAAGCCCGAGAGAGGATGGGTTTTGTGGCCAAAGTCGGCTTGCGGGAAGGGCTGCAGCGCACCATCGACTGGTACCGCCGCCACGCCTGCTCTGGGCAAAGCTAGGCAACCCCTTGGCTCTCCAGCCGGCCATCCTCCATGTGCAGCACCCGATCCGCGATGTCCAGGATGCGGTTGTCGTGGGTCACCATGAGGATGGTGCAGCCCTGCTCCCGCGCCAACTTCTCCATCAGGGTCACCACCTCGCGACCCGACTTGCTATCTAGGGCTGCCGTGGGCTCGTCTGCCAGCACCAGCTTGGGATGGCTGACCAAGGCCCGCGCGATGGCCACCCGCTGTTTCTGTCCTCCCGAAAGCTGCTCAGGGTAAGAGTGGACGCGATCCCCTAGGCCCACTGCCGCCAGCATTTCCTCTGCCCGCTGCTGCACCTGTTGAGGAGCAAGGCCGTTGTGCAGCTCCAGAGCCATGCGCACGTTTTGAGCTGCCGTCAGCGAGCGCAGCAGGTTATGGGCTTGGAAAATGTACCCGACCTGGCGGCGGATTTGGATAAGAGTGCTCGGCTGAGCTCCCCGCAGCTCCTGTCCCAACACCCGCAAGCTGCCCTCCTGCACCGAGCGCAAGGCCCCCAGCAGCGTCAGCAGGGTGGTTTTGCCGGAGCCGGAAGGGCCAGTCAGCAGCACGATCTCCCCTGGCTGCAGGGCAAAGCTAATGTCGAAGAGAATCTGCTTGCGCAGGGATCCCTCGCCGAAATAGTGGTTTACACCTTCGGCTTTCACCACTGGCTCAACGGCATTCTGGGCAGAAGCAAGGGCAGCTTGATCGAGAAGAGGAGTCAGCATAGGAAACTCAAAATCTCAAAACTTTGCGTTGACAACTCATTGACCACTTAGGCCGTCATTTGGAGCGTTGAGATGAGACCATTTAGAAACCTTTGGCCGGAGAGCGTTGATGAGGATCCCAGAAGTTTTTAGACAGTTTAGTTCAAACCCTTCACCATCCATCCGATCTCCTTTGGCAGACTATTGACTTACCAACGCCCCGGCGCCCTGCCCACAGCCAAAACTCTAGAAAATGTCGGCAGGATCGGCTGCCCGCAGCCGTCGCACGGCAATCGCTCCTGAGATGAAACACATGCTCACCGCCAGCCCCAGCACCAGCATCGCCCGGTTGAAGGTCATGGCAATAGGCAGCAACGTGGCATTGGCCGTCAAATCGTAGAGCAGAACCGACAGGGCAAAGGCGGGAATATACCCCAAGCCGGCCAGCAGGATCGCCTCTTGAAATACCACCCCCAGCAGGTAGGTATCGGTGTAGCCCATGGCTTTGAGAGTGGCATATTCCGCCAGGTGATCCGACACATCGGTGTAGAGAATTTGATAGACAATCACAATGCCGACAATAAAGCCCATGCCCACCCCCAGGCCGAAAATAAAGCCGATGGCTGTGCCCTCTTCCCAGTAGGTTTGCTCCATATCGATAAACTCCGCCCGTGAGAGCACCCGCACATCTTCCGGCAGCAAAGCCCGCATCTGCCGCACCAAGGGATCCGGATCCACACCCGGCTGGAGTTGCACCACGCCGATATCCACTAGGCCGCGCCCCCGCTGCGGAAAAATGCGCAGGAAATTGAGATCGCTGGTGAGAATGGTGCCGTCGGCTCCAAAGGTGGCCCCCATCTCAAACAGGCCCCCCACCTGGACGCGGCGGTTTCCCACCTCAGTAACCACCTCTCGCCCGGACTCAAACCACTCTGGGATGGGGCCAAACTCGCTGCGGGAGCGGCGGTCAAAAAGCACCACGTCCGCCTTTTTGATCTCTTCCAGCTTGTCCGGCGTCAGTTCCGGCAAGTCCAACAGATCAGCCGAGGGATCCACTCCTACCACAAAAATGCTGCGGGTACGGCGGGTCTCTGGGTTTTTCCAGAGGGCAAAGCCCACATAGACAGGCGAGATGGCCCGCACCCCCTCAAAGCCCAAAGCCTGATAGAGTCGCCGCTGGGAGAAGGTGTTCATGGCAATCAGGGCGTTGGACTGAGGGCTGACCAGGAAGATCTCTCCCTTCAGGGCCACGTGGAAGCGGATGGCACTTTCCAGCAGGCTGTCTTGGAAGCCCAACTGCATGAACATCAAGATGCAAGCAAAGGCAATGCCCGCCAGGGCCACCAGCAGGCGGATCTTCTCCCGCGTCAACTGCAGCCAGGCCAACGGGATCCGATGGGCGATAAAAGCCACACTGAACAGGCTGTACATGGGCTGAGCCTACCCCTCGACATCGATGGCCACATTCACCTGCAGGTTGGTCAGGCCAGCCACGCGGGCGCTGCTCTCCGGATCCAGGCGGATATACACCTCTACCACACGGGCATCCACATCGGCAGCTGGGTCGGTGTTGAGCACATCTTTCTTGCCAATCTGCAGGCCTACCCGCTCCACTCGGCCCTGCAGGGTTCCTGGCAGAGCGCGGTTGCTAATGGTGGCCTGCTGGCCTGGCCGAACCCGCAAGATGTCTGCTTCGTAGACCTCGGCCACCACCATCATTTGGTCAGTGTTGCCCAGCTCGAGAATGCCCTCGCCGGCGGGGATGACCTCTCCAGGGCGGGTGTGGATCTTGAGCACCTGTCCAGCACGGGGAGCGCGGATGAGGGTGCGCTCTAGGCGAGCTTCTGCCAGTTCCAGATTGCGGGCCAGGGATCCCAGTTGGACTTGGGCTTGGGCCAGACTCAGTCCCGCCTCGGCAGCTTGGACTTGGGCTTGGGCATTGAGCAGATCCCGCTCACGGGCCAGGCGCAGTTGGCTCAGGGTGGCTTCGGCAGCCCGCAAGTCCTCCTGTCGTTGCCGCACCAGCAGCCGGCGTTGATCCAGCTCTTGTTGCGAGATTGCTCCTTCCTGCCAGAGCTCCTGAAAGCGGGCCAGATTGGCCTCGGCATCGGCCAGTTCTGCCCGGATACGTTCCACCACCGCTTCCTGGGAGCGGATTTGCATCTGTTGCGGCTCGTCCAGACGGCTGAGGCGGGTGCGTGCCTCTTGGATTTGGGCCTGACTGAAACGGGTCTCGGCCTGCAACCGGGCGCGGGCCTCTTGAAGTTGGGCGGCAGCGTACTCTCGCTCCGCCAACCGCTCGGCGTAGCTTTCCAAGCGGGCCAGCACTTGGCCTGCCACCACGCGATCCCCCTCGGTCACCAGCAGCTCTCCCAGCCGTTCTCCAGGGGAACCGGCAATGCGCAGCACTTCCCCCTCCGGCTCCAGGCGACCCAAAGCACCAACTTGCGGAGGCAGCCGCATTTCCACCGTTGCCTCTGCACTTCCCGATACCGACTGTGTGGCTCCCTGTTGGCTCAATCCCAGCCATGCCAGACCGGCACAACCAAGCAGCCCGACTCCTGCCAGCGACCAAAGCGCTCGTGGGTTCATGGCCTTTTACCCGCTGTGGCTTTGCAGACGACAAACGCCGCCTCTTTTTCTTAAATAAGTGTAAAGTTTTTGGGATGAAAATGTCCAGCCGTATTCTATGTTGCTTGTCTTCACCGTATTTTCACTCCCTTTGGGTTCCCCAAGGTGCCGGAAGATCATTGGCAGCCGGTGAGGCGCAGCCTACCTAGCTCTGGGGATTCCTGATATGATGTGGCCTGTTCGAACCTGTTTGTAGTCAGCAGAACGCAGTCCTTTTTTTGGAGTGTGGCGGTTTTAGGAGTGGGGTGGAGTTGCGATGGTGGAAACAGTTGGAGGAAGGGATCCCATCCCGCCGTTGCCGGTTCCGTCTCAGCCTCTGCCCCTGCATTTGGATCCCTTAAATCCCTTGCTGTCCACCTATCACTTTGTGGGCATTGGTGGAGTGGGGATGTCGGCTCTGGCCTATATTCTGGCTAAGCAAGGGTTTCGCGTTTCCGGATCCGACATTGTCGCCAATGGCCGTACCCGCCGCCTGGAAGCTTTGGGGGTGCGCTTCTTTCAGGGCCACAGCTCGGAGGGATTGGTCGGGGATCCCCAGGTGGTCTATTCCAGCGCCATTCGCCCCACCAATCCGGAATTGGCCGCTGCCCTGGGCAAAGGATTGACGGTTTGGCACCGGGCAGACTTGTTGGCGGCTCTGTTTAACCGTCGCTCTGGCATTGGGGTGGCCGGCACCCACGGCAAAACCACCACCAGCAGCATGATCGGCTATGTATTGCTCTCGGCGGGCTGGGATCCCACCTTGATTATCGGCGGGGAAGTGGATGCCTGGGATGGCAATGCCCGTCTGGGCAAGGGGGAGTATTGGGTGGCCGAGGTGGATGAGTCGGATGGATCCCTGGTGCGGCTCTATCCCAAGATTGGGGTGATCACCAACATTGAGCTGGATCACCCCGATCACTACGCCGATTTGGGGCAGGTGATCCGGGCTTTTCAACAGTATGGGCAGCAAAGCCAAACCCTGGTGGCCTGTCTGGACTGTCCCAACGTGGCGGCTCACCTGAGGGTGGATGTGGGCTACAGCCTGACCGGTCATCCCCAAGCCCAGTACCAAGCCCGTCAGATCCTCTACACTGCCAATTCCACCTGCGCTGAGATCTGGGAAAAGGGATCCCTCCTCGGACAGCTTCGCCTACAGGTGTTGGGATCCCATAACCTCAGCAATGCCCTGGCGGCGGTCGCCGTGGGGCGGCAGTTGGGCTTGGAGTTTGCGGTGATTGCCTCGGCTCTGGCCGAGTTTCGAGGGGTGCAGCGGCGATTTGAAGTCAAAGGCGAGGTGGAAGAAGTCACCTTTATCGACGACTATGCCCATCATCCCAGCGAGATTCGAGCCACCCTGCAGGCAGCACGGCTACAGCAGCGGCGGGTGGTGGCGGTATTTCAGCCCCATCGCCACAGCCGCTTGGCTGCCCTGTTCCAAGATTTTGCCCGCTGCTTTGGGGAGGCGGACGTGGTGGTGATCGTGCCCACCTATGGGGCGGGAGAGCCGACGCCTGAGCGTTCTGACAGCTTGCGTTTGGCCGTAGCGGTGGCGGAGCACCATCCCCATGTGCGCTATGTGTCGTCTTTGCCGCAATTGCCGCAAGTGCTGACCTCTGTTTTACAGCCTGGAGATCTCGCCGTTTTTTTGGGGGCAGGCGACCTGAATCAGCAGATAGCCGCTACGATGCGGGCATATGCGGCTCAGGCTGGGGAGCAACCCTTGGCGGACTCTGGGGGGGAGCTGCCGGGAGAAGCCGAGAACTCGGTCGGGGAGATGGGGGCTTTTGAGGTGTTGGCATCATGACTACAGTTCCGGTGGTGCTTCCGCAGGGCGGTTCCTGTGGCCCCGATACCTCAAGTTTTGCCCGACTTTCTGGACGGATTCAATCGGGGATCCCATTGGCTCCTCTGACCACCTTTCGCGTGGGCGGCAAAGCGGAGTGGTATTGTGAGCCCCGTAGCCATCTGGAGCTGCAGCAGTGTTTGGCTTGGGCGCGAGCAGAAGGGATCCCCACGACGCTGCTGGGGGCAGGCAGCAATCTGCTCATCAGCGATGCCGGGTTGAAGGGGCTGGTGATCGGTACCCGCCGTCTGCGCGGGATCCAACTGCTGGAAGGGGGGAGAATTTGGGCCGCTGCCGGAGAGCCTTTGGTCAATCTGGCGCGGGCAGCCGCCAAGCAAGGCTGGAGCGGTTTGGAGTGGGCCATTGGGATCCCTGGCACCCTGGGGGGAGCCGTGGTGATGAATGCGGGTGCCCACGGACGCGCCATGGCGGATGTGCTGGTGGAAGTGCAGATTTTGGACGAGGAACAAGAGCCCTGCCGCCTAGAACCTGCCGATCTGCAATTTGGCTATCGCCGCTCTCGCCTACAGGACTCCCCCTGGACGGTGACAGGAGCGACGCTGCAGTTGATCCCAAGCAGGGATCCGTCCCAGGTGCAGTGGGAAACCCAGCGCTACCTCAACCAACGCCTAAGCTCTCAGCCCTATCATTTGCCCAGTTGTGGCAGCGTCTTTCGCAACCCAGAGTCTCACCCTGCCGGCTGGCTAATCGAGCAGGTCGGCTTGAAGGGGTACCGCATCGGTGGGGCCCAAATTTCAGAGCGCCATGCCAACTTCATCCTCAATTGCCATCAGGCGAGTGCCAAGGACATTTACCGCTTGATTCGCTTGGCCCAGGAAAAGGTCTATCAACAATGGTCGGTGCTTTTGGAGCCGGAAGTGCGCATTCTGGGATCCTTTGAGGATTAGAAGAGCATCGGCTGGGCAATTTGGCCTGCTTTCTTTTGATGACTTTGATAATTTCGATGATTCTGCTCTTAAACTGTTCTTACCAGCTTAGATGCTCGTCGATTCTTTCCTATCGGCTTATGAGTCAAGATGTAGCCACTTTACGTCGTTTAATTCAACGGCTCAATCAGTCCCACACCACTGCGGAAGAACGCCGCTATTTGGTGGAGATCGGCAGCCTGGCTGCTTTGCTCACCCCAGAAGAGGCTGCCGCTTTGGCCCAAGATCCCAAGCAACTCACCGCCGAGCAGCACTATCGCATTTGGGACTGGGTGCATCGCTGGGAACGGGAGCACCGCCACGAAGATCTGGACTGGGATCCCTCTCTAGACCGACACAACGACTAGAACTCGAAAGAATCCCGTCCCGCTATCACGAACAAATCCCGGCCAGAGTCTAAGACAAAAGCCATCTCCAAGTCTCATTTTTGAACAGGATCCACACCCCCAAACCCATGAGAATCCAGGGCACCCAGTGTTCTGTCCGTTCCGTTAAAACCTTCGCCACTGCAGGCTGCATCGTCAGTTTTTGAGCCATTGCAAACCACAATCCCTTCATCAGAAAAAAGATTGTGGCAAAGAGGGCCAACTGGAGAGGGGTGCTGCCGGCAAACAAAGGAACGTACAGGCTGACATTATCTCCGCCGTTGGCAAAGGTGAAGAGCATGGACATCAGAACTGGCGGGGGCAAAAGGATCGGCCAAGCCTTTTGGGTTGGGCGCTCTCGCAACTCTTCCAACTCTTTTTCCAAGGTTTCTTCAGGTTCAGGTCGCCACAATTTCCAACCACCCACAGCAATCGGGATCACCCCCAGCAGCCCAATCGCAGGTGGCGGCAACAACAGGCCTCCCAAGTATCCCAGAGAGCTGATCAGGATCAACCCTGCCAAGCCCAAGTAGCCCCCCAGCCAAATGTGCCAGCCCTTCCAAGTAGGCCGAATCTGTGCCTGGGCAAACAACAGAACCAGCAAGAAAAAGTCGTCGATATGGGTGGCAACAAAAGCGAGGATCCCTTCGACTAAAGTTGCCCAGAAAATTGCCAGCGGCATAGGGTTAAGAAATGGGGAAGATGGCGCTGATATCGACGAGGTGAAACTGAAGCAGCCCAACAATTGCCGAAGTATAGGCGGTAGAAGAAGCCAGCCCAATCAAGAGATCGCGTTTCATATTGCGGGGTTTCTCGCCTTTCTCGACGACATCCGTAGCGCCAAACTGCATCATGAGAATGCCTATCAAGTTGGAGAGCCAGTACCCCACGAGGGTTCCGCCCAAAAACCACTGTGGCTGCCACAGGCTACACAGGTAGCCAAACCCATAGGCAATCGGCAGGTTGAAAAACAAGTCATTCCACCAGGAAAGGGGAGACAGCATAAACCCCAAAATCAGCTTACTAGCGCAGGAGCCCCGCACTGTACCCGTAGGGTCACTGCCGGGAGGAATGCGCTTTGATGAAGTACAATGGACTTATGAGCCAAATCCTGACCATCTCCTGCAAGCTCAAGGTGTCCCAGTCGCAAGCCGCTAAATTGGACGCGACGATGGATGCCTTTGTGCAGGCACTGAACTGGGTCAACCAGAACACGCCGGAGAAGATCGTCAATGCGGTCAAACTGCAGTCCCTTTGCTACTACGAGATTCGCGCCCGATTCGGCTTGTCCAGTAACTTGGCCCAGCAGGTCTGCAGACGGGTGGCCGGCGCCCGCAAAGTGGCGAGACAGCGCAACCGTCTAGTTAAAGAGTTCAAGCGTAGGTTCGCTACCTACGATGCACGTATCTTCTCGTTTCGCGAGAAAGACTGGACAGTGTCGCTTGCCACGGTTGATGGAAGAGAACGCTTTGAGCTAGCCATTGGTAACTACCAGAGGGGAATGCTGGCTGGCTCTAACCCCAAATCGGCCACCCTAGTCCAGCGGAAGGATGGCTCCTACTACATCCAGATTTGCGTAGAGAAAAAGCCACCCAAGCAACAAGATACCGACAAGGTGATCGGGGTGGACTTGGGAAGGACGGATATTGCCCATACGTCAGAGGGGGACAACTGGAATGGACAGCAGCTGAACAGAGTCCGCGACCACTACTCCAAGCTGAGGGCGGCACTCCAACGCAAAGCCAGTAAGGGCACACGCAGTTCGCGGCGCAGATGCCG
>NZ_JANSIN010000041.1:0-23717 GCF_047462115.1 Synechococcus sp. R50.1
AAGCGATGGACGCCACAGATCCCGAAGATGCCCAACGCCCAGAGGATATAGGCAGTACCGACAGACTTGGGTTCAGCGGGGGGCAGCAGGTAGCGAGAACTCATGGAGATTTGACGAGATAACTCCGAGCGGGTACTTCCAGTTTGTCATCTTCTGGCCTGGACGGGCAGAAGAGAACCGGCAAAACCAATCCCTTTACCTCTAAAAGCGAGCTTGGACCCCTTCTAGGCTACTGCCTGAGGGAGGGCAGCCTCAACGGGAAAAGAACCGGAATAATGAGATCTGAAGCTCCCCAAGCTCGAAGAACTCCGTCCTGCCATCGCGAACGGTGGGCACACTCATAGGGAAGGTCAATGCTCGAGCCAATTTTAATCGGGTTGAGCGCTGTGCTCTGGGGCGGCCTCTGGGGCTACGCCACGCTGCTGGTCGTGCTGGTGAACTTTAAAGAGCAGGGATCGGTTTATGCCTATCCGATGCAAGCGGTGTTGGATCGCTTCGTGGAATCCTTGGGGTTAGACTGGCTCAAAGCTCTCCATGCTATGCAACTGAGGCCGCTGCGCCAGATCAGCTATGCTCTGTTCGGCGCCGTCACCTTGGGGGTGGCTTTCATGCTCTGGGTGTTGGGCTGAGGCGATGCCCAGATCAACAGGCGCATTCGCGCAGCAACTGCAAATGCATCAACCCAACCCGAGTTCTCGACAGGCCCATCATGAACGCTGCTCAACTGGTCGCCATTCTCTCTACTGCCATTGCCACCGCCACACCGTTGGTCTTTGCCTGCATAGGGGAAACCATTACCGAGCGGGCGGGGGTGATCAATCTCTCCGCAGAGGGGACGATCATGCTGGCCGCCATGGTTGGGTTCGCCGTGGCCAAGCTGACGGGAAGTCTGGCGTTGGGCTTTTTGGCTGCCGCCGCTGTGGGAGTGCTGTTTGCTGGGATTGTGGCCTTCGGCTCGCTGACCCTGAAGGGATCCCAAATTGCCATTGGTTTTGTCTTGGCCCTGTTGGGGGCGGATTTGTCTTCCTTTTTGGGCAATCCGTTCGTGCGGATCCCAGGGCCAACGGTGCCCAGCCTGCCGATCCCCTTCTTGAGAGAGGTGCCACTGCTGGGGCCGCTCCTGTTCCGAGGGGATCTGTTGCTGTACGCCAGCTACGCGCTCATCGGGGGAACTTGGTTCTTTTTTTATCGCACTCGGCCTGGCCTGATGTTGCGGGCCATGGGAGAACAGCCGGCAGCAGCCTTTGCCCGGGGCACCGATGTCATTTTCTGGCGCTATGTCTATACCCTTGTGGGGGGATCCCTATTGGGCTTGGCGGGAGCTGCTTTTTCTCTGGATTTCAAGGCCGGCTGGAGCCACCGACATACAGCAGGGTATGGCTGGATTGCTTTGGCCATCGTCATCTTCGGCGGCTGGAACCCCTTGCGGGTAGCCCTGGGGGCCTACCTGTTCGGCATTTTGCAGTCCTTTGCCGGAGTTGCCCAGACTACCATCCGCGCCGTGCCCACCCAAGTTTTTACGGTGGCTCCCTTTGTGTTGATGATTTTGGTGTTGGTGCTCACTTCTGGGGAATGGTGGGAGTACGGCTTGCGCGGGATCCCACCTCGGCTGCGGCGCTGGATCCAGCAGGCGGTGAAGGCCACTCCGCCGGCAGCTCTGGGGCAGCCGTTTGAACCGGGCTAGAGGTTGCTTCCGGCACTGCGGCTTGGGGGTCGCTGATCAGCCGGATCGGAGAGGGGAATCTGAAAGCGCTAGAAAATAGCCTGCAGTTTTTTAAGGCAAGCCTGGATCTGCGCCATTTCCGAGGGATCCAGCTTTTGGAAACGCTCTTTCAAGTAGGCGATGTGGGCCGGGAAAATTTCCTCAAACAGTTTTTCCCCCGCCTCTGTCAGCACGACCTTAAAGCAGCGTCGGTTTTCCGGGGGCACTTCCCGGCGCACCAGCCCTTTTTGTTCCAGGCGATCCACAATGCCGGTCAGTGTCCCTTTGGTCACCAGCGTTTTTTGGGCCAGGACATTCATGGTCATCCCAGGGGTATTGCCGAGGGTCACCAACACATCAAATTGGGGGGCGGTCAGCCCCATTTGCCGAATATGAACCCCGGCATAATTTTCAAAGGCTTGGTAGGCCCGCGCCAGGTCTCGCAACAGCCCCAAAAAAGGCTCACGGGCCGCCGCCACCGTCCGCGTCAGCGGAACGGAGTCCTCAGGGTTGAGAACCTCGTCGCTTTGAAGAGGAGGAGAGTTAGCGGGAGTGGGCATGGTTGAAGATCGCTGTTCGCGTTGGTGGAACAGAGTCCTGAGGGAACTCAACCCCAAAGGACAGTCTCGGCTCTATGATAGCCCACCGTAGTACAGTTCTAACGCAAATTATGGTCATTTCGATCCAAGCCAGGATACTGCACCTATGCCTAAAACCCTAAAACATTGAATGCACTGGGCCAGAAGGCTTTTCAAGGACTCCGTCCCGCTGGCGCGACCAGTAGCTCGGGTATCTCATCCTAAACTGAAACGACTATGACGGTTATTCCGGCAGCAGCGAAAGAAGGGCTAGGGATCTTCAGGGCAGTTGCAGCACCTGAACGGGCGAACCGGCAGGGATCTGGGTTGTTCCCACCGGCAGCACAGCCAAGGCATTGCAGCCGGCCAGACTGATGAGATTGCCGGAATTGAGGTTGGCGGCGGGCTGAAATCGGATCCCTTCGGGCTTGACCTGCAGCCGTCCCCAGAGGTAGTGTTCCCGCCGACCGTCGGCATGCAGATCCACAGCGCTGAAGGCGGAGAGGATCTGCCAGTAGGGGGGCAGGGATCCGCCCATTTTTCGCAGAGCCGGGTGCAAAAAGCGCCAGAAGGTCACCAGGGCAGAGGCAGGGTTGCCCGGCAGGCCAAAGTAGAGCTTGGGAGGGCCGTGGGGATTGGGAAAACGGGCCACCGTCAGGGGTTTGCCCGGCTTGATGGCCACACTGCGGATGAAAATCTCGCCTCCCAACTCCTCCAGCACCTTTTCCACCAGGTCAAAATCCCCCACCGATACCCCTCCAGAAGAGATCACCCCATCGGCAGAGGCCAGGGCCTGCTGGACGACCTGCCGCAACACCTGGAGCCGATCCGGCACGATGCCCAACTGGATCGGGATCCCACCCGCTGCCTTGACCAGAGCCGCCAGGCCGTACTGGTTGGAATCCACAACCTGCCCCGGCCCCGGCACCTGCTGGATGGGCACTAGCTCATCCCCTGTCGAGAACAGGGCTACCCGGGGCTGACGAAACACCGGCACCATCGCCTGTCGGATGGCAGCCAAAACGGCCAGCTCCGCTCCACCCAAAGCCTGCCCTGTCAACAGAACGGGATCCCCCTGCCGGGCAAAGTCTCCTTGGGGCCGGACAAATTGGCCCCGTTGCGGACGCTGCAAGAGGCGGACGGTTCCCGGCGAAGGTTGCTGCGTGTCTTCCTGCATCACCACGGTGTCCGCACCGCCGGGCAAGATAGAGCCGGTGTAGAGACGCACCGCTTGTCCGGGCTGGAGATCTCGGGTGGGTGCCTTCCCGGCGGGGAGAGTCTCGATCACCTGTAGCTCACAAGGGATCCCCGCTTGCACATCTTCATGGCGCACGGCATAGCCATCCATGCTGGAGGTGGGCCGGGCCGGAAAATCTTGGGGGCTATACAAAGTTTGGCTGAGAACGCGGCCTTGGGCGGATCCCAGCTCCACCCACTCTGTGCCCAGCGGCTGAACCGCCTGCAAAATCAGGGCTTCTGCTTCGGCCACCGGCAGCATCACGGCTTTTACAACCCCCTTCTCCAACACCTTTCTTCAGCATCCAGAAGTCGGTTCCGCCAAGGCCATTAAAAACAACTTAAACTGCGGACAGCGGCCATCAATTCCGACCTTGGCATGAGAAGTGTATGACCAGGATCCCACCAAGCCCCAGAGCTGGCAAGAAGTCGGGTCAAGTTGCTTATTCGGAGTCTGCAACTCTTTCTACTTCGGGATCCCGGCCTTGTTGGGGAGATGGGGATCCCGGCAGCGTTGCAACCGGCCATAGGCTATCTGGCTGCTGTGACTGCGGAAGCTGGATACTGGTCGCGTAGCGGGCGTAGCCTTAGGACGACTGAGCCACCGGATAGCTCGAGTGCAGCAAGCGAGGTGTCTATGTTAAATGCCGCCGTCATCCTCACGATCTTCCTTGGCTTCTGGGGAGTCGTGGTTAAGCGCAACCTCATTATGAAGATCCTGTCTATGGATGTCATGAGCACCGGGGTCATCGCCTTCTTCGTGATCTGGGCAGCCCGGAGCGGTGTGTTCACCCCCATCTACAAACCCTGGCGCGAGCTGGACTATGCCGACCCGGTGCCTCAGGGGATCATCCTCACGGCCATCGTCATCGGCCTGTCGGTACAAGCCTTGATGTTGGTGGGGGTGATGAAGCTCTCCCGCAATCATCCCACCCTCGAAGTCGAGAGCATCGAACAGGCACTCGCGTCAGGGGCGCGGAGCACTTTTACCGATGACTGAGCTGACGCTGGTATGGGTGGCGCTGCCCTTTCTGCTGGCCTTCACAACCTACTTGATGCCAGCCCTAACCCGTCCCAGCCTGGTGGGGATGGCTGCGCTGACGGTGGTCTATGCGGTGCAGCAGGGGGGCTTGCCCGGCACAACCGCCACACCCCTGGAGCTACAGCTTTTGGATCACTTCGGGGTGACGCTGCGGATCGATGCCAATGGAGCAGCGATGCTCTTGGCCCACGGCCTGGTCACGCTAGGAGTGGCCCTGTATTTGGATAGACGCTTTGCGGGCAGCCGCTTTCTGGCCATGCAGTTGCTGATCGTCCACGGTAGCGCCAATGCTGTCGTCATCAGTGCCGACCTGATCAGCGTCTACGTTTCCCTGGAGGTGCTCAGCATCGGCGTGTTTTTGCTGCTGACCTATGGGCGGCGGGCTGAGGGCCAACCCACAGTGGAAGAAAATGCTCCGCACCGCGATCGCCAGCTCTGGGTGGGGCTGCGCTACCTTTTCATGAGCAATGTGGCCATGCTCTTCTACCTGATGGGCGCAATCCTGGTCTATGTGCGCACGGGATCCCTGGCGATGAGCAGTTTAACTATGGCCGACCCCACAGCCTTGGCGCTGATTGCTGTGGGTCTTTTGGCCAAGGGGGCGATCTTCGTTGCCGGCCTGTGGCTGCCTCTCACCTATGCTACCGCGGATCCCGTTATCGCGGCGGTGCTCAGCGGTTTTACGACCAAAGCAGGAGCCATGGCCTTGGTGCGCTGCAGCGAGGCTTCGCCGATCTTGGCCCAGGGGTTGCCCTACTTGAGCGCCGGTTCAGCCGTTTTCGGGATCCTACTGGCCCTGATGGCGAGCACGCCCCAGCACCTTCTCGCCTGGAGCTCGGTATCGCAGATGGGATTTGTGATTGCTGCCCCTCAATGGGCAGGTTTGTACGGTCTTGCCCATGGGTTGGCAAAGCCCTTGCTGTTTGTTGGAACAAGCGTGACCCATCCCTGGCGTTGGCCGATGCTGCTCTTGGGGACGGCTTCCCTGGCAGGGGTACCCGGCAGTTTGGGGTATGCGGCCAAGGCCCTCAGCTTGTCTGCTCTGGATCCCTGGCACGAGTGGCTGCTGGTGGGGGTTACCGTCGGCACCACGTGTTTAGGCGTGCGAGTGCTGCGGGCACCTGTTTCTCCAATGAAGGGGGCAACCACCTCTGCAACTCCTTGGCAAGATAAAGTGGCACTGGTGCTTTGGGGTGGGGGCTTGCTCTGGGGCTGGCTACCGGCGGCCTATGGCGCTGACAATCTTCTCAAGGCGCTCCTCAGTTTGGGCGTTGGGATCCCCCTAGGCTGGTTTTGGGAGCGGATCCCTTTGAAGGGAGGGTCGGTGAACGAAGGGCTGGAAGCAGTGGTGGGCGGCTTGAGCATAGTGTTGGTGCTGGTTTGGGCTCTGTTAGCTGTGGGGAACTATGGGACGCTACCCTGAGTTGGGTCTATTGGAGATCGGCCTGCGCCTCTTGATTTGGTTTCTGCTGACGGGCAATCTGAGCTGGGACAATGTGGCCATCGGGGTGGCGGCAACGTTGCTGCTGCCGCGCCAGGCTTCCGCACCGGTGCAATGGCGGGATTGGGGGCGAGTGCTCCAGGAAATTCTTCTCGCCATCCCAAGAGCCTACTGGGAAGCCTTCGAGATGATCCTCAAGCCCCACACTGTTGAGGAAGTTGTATACAAACAAACCCTGCCCAACCGTTCAGCAGGGCTGGTGTTTCTGGATATCTTTTTAATTACCTTCACGCCCAAAACCATCGTGCTCAATTGCAATGCCCAAGGCACTTATGAAGTCCATGTGCTCAAGCCGCGGGAGGACGTGTGAACCTACTGCTGTTTCTCCTGACCCTAACGCTGTGCTTGCCCCTGTATGCCGCTTGGCTGAAGGAAGATATTTGGCAGACGATGCTCGCCTTTGCCAGCTTGGCCACAAAGACGGCCATCCTGATTTTGGTGGTGTCGGTGGTGCGGGATGATTGGATGATCGGGATTGTGGGGGTTTTGATTTTGTCGGTGGGCAATGCGGCCTTAATGCTCTTGGCTCATGTACTGAAACGGCTGGAAATGCTTTAGAAAGGCCCTGGGGGTAGGTATGGAAGTCTGGGTGGAAGGTCTGAGCTATCTGTTGTTTGGGATTGGTGTGCTGTTTTGGCTGTGGGGAACGGCGCCGCTCCTTGGGGATCGCTCGATTTTATTTAAGCTGCACGGCCTTTCGGTGTCGGACACCCTGGGCTCTATGAGCATCATGCTGGGGCTGCTGTTGCGGATCCCACGGGAATGGCCCCTGTTGGTGTTGGCACTGATCTCCCTGGCTATTTGGAATACCATTCTGGGCTATGTGCTGGCGTTTTGCTCGCAGCGCAAGTCCCTATAGGAGGGCAGGATGGAAGAGACCCTGTTGCTGGTGATGGCGTTACTCCTGCCCCTGACGGCAAGCTTGGTGGTGACTCAGACCAATCCCTACCACGCCTTGGTGATGCGAGGGATCCTGGGGACAATTGCCGCCCTGATCTATGCGCTGTTTGGGGCGGCGGATGTGGCTCTGACCGAGGCGCTGGTGGGCACTATGCTTTCCATTACCCTCTACGCCATTGCGGTGCGCTCTTCGCTGAGTATGCGCCTGGGCGTTCTTGAAGGCAGCCCTGTGCTGGAGGCCAGTACCTCAGCAGCACGGCAGTTGTTACAGCAGATGCGCCAAGGGCTACAGCGGTATCACATGCGCTTGGAGTTGGCCGCCTATGGGAGTTCGGAGGCGTTGGTGGCTGCTCTTCGCAGCCGAGAGGTACACACCATTGCCCTTGAGCCCGGTGGAGAAGCAGCAGAGTATCGCCTGGTTACACGCGTACCCCGCCTGCAGGCCATTTTGGCGCAGCAAGCTCTGGCCGCTGAGGTGATGGCGACATGAAGTGGGTGTACGGGATAGCGGTGCTGCTGGCAGCCCTACAGCTCATTGTGGGCGAGGCGGGATCCGTTTCCCCCAATTCCACAGCGGGCGTGGCCTTAGTCGAGGCGGTGGAGATTCTGGCCAGCGAAAGCGGTGTGCCCAACACGGTGACGGGTCTTATTCTGCGCAACCGCCTCTACGATACGGTCTTTGAAGTGGTGGTGTTTTCCACGGCAATTTTGGGCGCCCAATATCTGCTGGCGGATGAGCAGCCGACAGCCAATGTAGCTCAATTTACCGATATTCCCTCGATTGTGTTGGCGCGAGTGGGAGCCACCATTTCGGCTTTGATCGCGGTGGAGCTGGCCATTCGAGGGCACCTGACGCCGGGCGGAGGCTTTGCTGCCGGGGTGGCGGGGGGGACGGCCATTGGCTTGGTGGCGATCACCGCCTCTTCCACCTGGATGGAGGCCATCTACAAACGGTGGCGGGCTGCGATGTGGGAGAAGCTGTCGGTGGTGACGTTTATCGGGGTGGCCGTGGTGGCTCTGGCCGGCTGGGAATTGCCCAGAGGGGAGTTGGGAGCTCTGTTTAGCGGCGGCTGGATCCCGATTCTCAATATTCTGGTGGCGATCAAGGTGGCGCTGGGATCCTGGGCGGCAGTTTTGATCTTTATTCGCTACCGCGGCTTGTTATGAGGTTTCAAATGGGTTGATGAGAGGCACCCCTGTCCTGGCAAAATCACGGACATTACGGGTAACCAGGGTAAGTCCGTAAAACAAGGCTGTAGCAGCCAGTTGTTTGTCAATCGCATTTTGAGAGTGAGGTACGCACAGGCTTCCCCATACCTGGGCTTCGGTAATTGTGAAATCAAGAATGTGATCGGCATAGTCATCGACAACCGTTTGCAGCCACCTCTCCAGAAGGTTGGCTTGCAGATGATCGCCGCGATGGCGCATGAGTTCAACGCCTCGGCGGAGTTCGCCCAGCGTGATCACGCTGATGTAGATGCGGGCCTCTTGCTCAATGGCAGTTTGAAGAAATTCTTGAACCCCGGAGTTGGCTTGACTGTGTTTGCGCAGCTCACTGATGACGTTAGTGTCAAGCAAATACGTCATGGGCAGTGTTATCTTGCACCCGCTCAAAGTCTGAATCGTTGCCAACGTTAGGTATCGATCTGAGCACTTCGGCAAAGGACTGTTTCGCAGGCTGTAGTAAGACTTGCTCTAGGATTTTGCGGTGTTCGGCCTCTGCACTAACGCCGTGACGACTAGCCCTTTGTTTGAGAGCTTTGACAATGGCTTCGTCAACATTGCGAACAATTAACGTGGCCATAGAGCGTTTCCTCGATCGGCAGATCCCTGGGCGGCTTTGCTGCGACGATAGCATTGATATCATCTAAAGTTCAAGTTTTCCCGTCTATTGATACTGATGAAGAAGCTGCCCTTTTGCGGGTTGCCCCAGAGAACTCCTGCCTGCCAGGGATCCAAGCTCTGCCTGCTGTGCATAGCCTTTGAAAGCGCAACACTCAAAAAAGAGGGATCCCGATGAGCAACTTGACCTGCAGGTGACCTCTACAATAGAAGGCTGACTCTGCCACCTGGTGGGATCCCTATGCCGCGCCGCACCGATATCCACAAAATCTTGCTCATTGGAGCGGGGCCGATCGTCATTGGCCAAGCCTGCGAATTCGACTACTCGGGCACCCAAGCCTGCAAAGCCCTGCGGGAAGAGGGCTATGAGGTCGTTTTGGTCAACTCTAACCCCGCCACCATCATGACGGATCCCAGTATGGCGGAGCGCACCTACATCGAGCCGGTGACGGCGGACTTTGTGGCCAAAATTATCGAGCGGGAGCGCCCTGATGCTTTGCTGCCCACCATGGGCGGCCAGACGGCCCTCAACGTGGCGGTGCAACTGGCCCAGCAAGGGATCCTGGAGCAGTACGGGGTGGAGTTGATTGGGGCCAAGCGGGAGGCCATTGAAAAAGCCGAAGACCGGGATCTCTTCAAGCAAGCCATGCAGCGGATTGGCTTGGCCGTGCCCCGCTCTGGCCTGGCCCACACCCTGGAAGAAGCCAAGCAGATTGCCCAGGAGATCGGCTATCCCCTCATCATCCGCCCGGCCTACACGCTGGGGGGCACCGGTGGTGGGGTGGCCTACAACCAGGAGGAGTTTGAAGAGATCTGCGCCGCCGGTTTGGAAGCCAGCCCCGTTTCCCAGATCTTGGTGGAGGAATCGGTCATCGGCTGGAAAGAGTTTGAGCTGGAGGTGATGCGGGATCTGGCGGATAACGTGGTGATCATCTGCTCCATAGAAAACATCGACCCAATGGGGGTGCACACCGGCGACTCCATCACCGTGGCCCCGGCCCAAACCCTCACCGACAAAGAATACCAGCGGCTGCGGGACTATGCCATCGCCATCATGCGCGAAATTGGCGTAGAGACCGGGGGATCCAACGTGCAATTTGCCGTCAACCCTGCCAACGGCGAGGTGCGGGTGATCGAGATGAACCCGCGGGTCTCCCGCTCTTCTGCTTTGGCCAGCAAGGCCACCGGCTTTCCCATCGCCAAAATTGCCGCCAAATTGGCAGTAGGCTACACGCTGCCGGAGATCCCCAACGACATCACCCGCAAAACCCCGGCCAGCTTCGAGCCCACCATCGACTATGTGGTCACCAAGATCCCTCGCTTTGCTTTTGAAAAATTCCCCGGCGCAGAGCCGGTTCTCACCACCCAGATGAAATCGGTGGGGGAGGCGATGGCCATTGGCCGCACTTTTCAAGAATCCATCCAGAAGGCCCTGCGCTCTTTGGAAATCGACCGTCCCGGTTTTGGCAGCGATAGGCCGGAGGTTTTCCCCAAGCCGGAGGAAGTGCGGGCCAACCTGCGCACCCCCAACCCCTTCCGCCTGCTCACCATCCGCACCGCTCTGCTCATGGGCTTTTCTGCCCAGGAGATTGCCCAACTCACCCACATCGATCCCTGGTTTATCGACAAGCTACAGGAGTTGGTGGAGGTGGAGCAAGCCCTCAAGGGGCGGGAGCTGGGATCCCTGAGCGCTGACGACTTGAGACACCTCAAGCAAATGGGCTTCAGCGACCGACAAATTGCCCACCTCACTGGATCCACGGAACATCAGGTGCGGGCCTGCCGCAAAAGCCTGGGGGTGATCCCCACCTACAAAACTGTAGATACCTGCGCCGCCGAATTTGAGGCTGCTACCCCCTACCAGTACTCTACCTACGAGAGCGAGTCGGAGATTTTCCCGGCCCGCAAAGAGAAGGTGATGATCTTGGGAGGTGGCCCCAACCGCATCGGCCAGGGGATCGAATTCGACTACTGCTGTTGTCATGCTGCCTTTGCCCTCAGCCGCCTGGGTTACGAAGCGATCATGGTCAACTCCAACCCGGAAACCGTTTCCACCGACTACGACACCGCTGATCGCCTCTATTTTGAGCCGCTCACCCATGAAGAGGTGATGAACTTGGTGGATGCTGAGCAGCCGGTCGGCCTGATCGTGCAATTTGGCGGTCAAACTCCCCTCAAGCTGGCGCAGGGGCTGGCAGCAGCCCAGGCTCCCATCTGGGGAACTTCCCCCGACTCCATCGACATTGCTGAGGATCGGGGGCGCTTCGAGCGCATCTTGCGGGAGTTGGATATTCGCCAGCCGGCCAACGGCATTGCCCGCAGCGTGGAAGAAAGCTTGGAAATTGCCCGCCGCATCGGCTATCCGGTGGTGGTGCGGCCCAGCTACGTCTTGGGGGGACGAGCCATGGAGATCGTCTATTCCGACCAAGACCTGCAGCGCTACATGCAACTGGCGGTGGCGGTGGATCCGGATCGTCCGGTGCTGGTGGATCAGTTCCTGGAAGAGGCGGTGGAGGTGGATGTGGATGCCATTGCCGACCGCACCGGCGCTGTTACCATCGGCGGCATTCTGGAGCACATCGAGCAGGCCGGGATCCACTCGGGCGATTCGGCCTGTGTATTGCCCAGCCGCACCCTCAGCCCCGAGGTGCTGCGGGTGATCCGCGAGTGGACGGTGAAGTTGGCCCAAGCTCTGAAGGTGGTGGGCCTGATCAACGTGCAATACGCCGTCCAAAAAGGTCAAGTCTATATCCTGGAGGCCAATCCGCGCGCCTCCCGCACCGTCCCCTTTGTCAGCAAGGCTATCGGCCATCCGCTGGCGGACTACGCCGCTCAGGTGATGAGCGGCAAAACTCTGGAAGAGCTGGGCTTTACCCAGGAGGTGATCCCCTCCCACATTGCCGTCAAAGAAGCGGTTTTGCCCTTCCACAAGTTTCCCGGCACCGACACGCTGCTGGGGCCGGAGATGCGCTCCACCGGTGAGGTGATGGGCATTGACACGGACTTTGGCCGCGCTTACGCCAAAGCCCAACTGGCGGCGGGGCAGAATCTGCCTCTCCAGGGGACGGTGTTCATCAGCGTCAGCGACCGGGATAAACAGGCGGTCATCCCGGTAGCCCGCGAGTTTGTGGGGCTGGGCTTTCGCCTGTTGGCCACCGAAGGAACCCAAAAGGTTTTGGCCGAGCACGGGATCCCGGTGGACAAAGTCCTCAAGCTGCACGAGGGACGGCCCCACGTCATCGACGCCATCAAAAATCACCAGATTCAGCTCATTATCAACACCCCTTCCGGTGTCGAGGCGCAGCAAGATGGCCAAAAGATCCGCCGCACTGCCCTGGCCTACAAGATCCCTCTGGTGACAACCCTGGCAGGAGCCAAAGCCACCGCGGCTGCCATCCGTGCTTTGCAGTCGGGATCCCTGCAGGTGAAGTGCTTGCAGGATTTTTTCTCTGTCTAGGATTCTGGAGGAAAAAAAGCAGGTCCCGGACGGCACCTCTTTCCTAAACCTATCCTTAAGAAACGTCTGCTCAAGCTTGGCTGCCATCAACTGCCAGTGACCGACCTTCGCCGGGAAGCTCTCAAAGACCTCCAAATTGCAACATATCGGTGCTGATTTGTATCGACAAATCCATTTTTTTCACATTCCCGTTGCGAAAGTTAGGGATCCCTGTCGGCGTCCCTAAAACTGTCTAGCCTGAAAGAAGGAGACGCTTTTGGCGGTCGGCGCGGGAAGAGTTTTGCCCCGTTCAAGGAAGCCGACAAAGCAAAGAATGGTTTTGTCTCTTTAGGAGTTGGCCTATGAGTACGGTAATTCGCCGCTCCTCGGCTGCACGGCAGCTCTGGAGTTGGAATGGCTTTTGTCAATGGATAACCAGCACCGAAAACCGGCTGTACATCGGCTGGTTTGGCGTATTGATGATCCCGACCTTGTTGGCAGCGGCCTTTTGTTTTGTGATCGCTTTTATTGCTGCTCCGCCGGTGGATGTGGATGGGATCCGCGAGCCGGTGATCGGCTCTTTGATAGGGGGGAACAATCTCATCTCGGCGGCGGTGGTGCCCACGTCGGCGGCCATTGGCCTGCACTTCTACCCCATTTGGGAAGCCGCTTCTTTGGATGAATGGCTCTACAACGGCGGCCCCTACCAACTGATCGTGCTCCATTTCCTGATCGGGGTGTGGTGCTACCTGGGCCGGCAGTGGGAGCTGAGCTATCGCTTGGGCATGCGTCCCTGGATTGCGGTGGCGTTTTCCGCTCCGGCGGCGGCGGCTACGGCAGTGCTCTTGGTCTACCCCATCGGCCAGGGCAGTTTCTCGGAAGGCTTGCCCCTGGGGATCGCCGGCACCTTCTACTTCATGCTGGCTTTCCAGGCGGAGCACAATATCCTCATGCACCCTGCTAGCTGGCTGGGGGTGGCCGGCGTCTTTGGCGGCGCTCTGCTGGCCTCCCTGCACGGCTCCCTGGTGATCTCCAGCCTAATCCGCGAGACCTCGGAAGAAGAGTCACAAAATGCCGGCTACCGCTTCGGGCAGGAGGAAGTCACCTACAACTTCCTGGCCGGGCACTACGCGTTCTTGGGGCGGCTGGGGTTCCCCGGCCTGGGCCTGAGAAACAGCCGTTCCGTCCACTTCTGGATGGCGGCCCTGCCCACAGTGGGGATTTGGGCGGCGGCAATAGGTATCGGCATAATGGCCTTTAACTTGAACGGCTTGAACTTCAACCAGTCCATCCTGGACAGCCAGGGCCGCTTCATCCCCACCTACGCCGATCTCCTCAACCGCGCCAATCTGGGGATCCAGGTGATGCACGCCCCCAACGCCCATCATTTTCCCTTGCTGCTGGCGGCTCAACCCTAAGGCAGGCTAGGGGCAGTCCAGCCGGAAAGCGCGGTGAATAGCTTGCAAGGCCGGGATCCCTCGATCCCGGCGCACTACACAGCTCACCTTGATCTCCGAGGTGGCGATCATCTCGATGTTGATTCCGGCTTCGGCTAGGGCTGCAAACAGGCGAGCAGCCACGCCAGGGTAGGTTTCCATCTCGGCGCCGACAATGCTGACCTTGGCAATGTCGTGATCCGCGTCAACGCCTGCCGCCTGGAGCTCTTCGGCCACCTGCCGGCAGACTGCCTCAGCAGCCATCGCTTGATCCTGAGGCACGGTAAAGGCAATGTCGGTACTGGGGATCCCGTTGTGGTAGCCCCGCTGGCTTTGGATGATGGTGTCCACGATGATCCCGGCAGCCGCCAAGCGCCCAAACAAATGGGCGGCAGTTCCCGGACGATCCGGCACTTTGCGAAGGCCCAGCCGCGATTGCTTCAAATCCAGGGCAACACCGCGTACCGGGTGGCTGTCTTGAGGGGCAGCCGGCATCTTTGCCCGATGCAAGTGGGGGATCACCTGGAACGACTCTCCCAGAGCCAAGGCGGCATCACCGGCCCGCTCCGCAGCCACCACACAGCTCACCTTGATCTCGGACATGGAGATCATCTGCAAATTGATCCCGGCCTCGGCCAGCACCTGGAACATTTGCGCCGCGATCCCAGGTCGGCCCATCATCCCCACCCCGGCAATGCTGACTTTGGCCACCGCCTCATCCACAATCACCGCTGCACACTGCAGCTCTTGGCCAATCCGCCGGGCAACGGCTGCAGCCTCGGCCACCTGCGACCGACTGACCGTAAAGGCAATGTCATTGGTGGGCTGGGGCACGGATCCCTGCGGCAAGGAGTCCGTCCCGCTGGCGTGAGCGGCTGTGAACTGGAGCGACTGCAAAATCAAATCCACATTCACCCCTGCCGCCGCGATCCCCTGAAAGAGCTGGGCGGCAATGCCAGGGCGATCCGGCACCCCCACCAACACCAACTTGGCCTGATCCCGATCCAGCTCCACCGTATCCACCGCCAGGCCCAGCTCGATACTGCTGTCGGCAGCACGAGGACGGGGGGGAGGAGAAAGAATGAGAGTGCCCTCGCATCCCGCCTGCAACGGCTCCAAGCTGGAGCGCACCCGCAGCTTCACACCGTAGTTGCGGGCAATTTCCACCGAGCGGGGATGCAGCACCTGGGCCCCCAAGCTGGCCAGCTCCAACATTTCATCACTGGTGATCTCCGGCAACAGCCTGGCCTCAGGCACCTTACGCGGATCCGTGGTGAAGATCCCCGGCACATCGGTGTAGATCTCACACAGCTCTGCTCCCAAAGCCACTGCCAAGGCCACCGCCGTGGTGTCGGATCCCCCCCGACCCAGGGTGGTGATCTCCAGCTCCGCCAGGCTGGTGATGCCCTGAAACCCGGCCACCACCACCACCTCTTCCCGCTCCAGGTGCTGCCACAGGCGGTCGGTGTGGATGTGCAAAATGCGGGCCCGGCTGTGATCCCGAGTGGTGACAATGCCCACCTGGGCTGCCGTCAGGGAAAGGGCAGGACACCCCAAGCGTTGCAGCGCCAAGGCCACCAGGGCAATGCTCACCTGCTCACCGGTGGAAAGGAGCATATCCCATTCCCGCAACTGGGCCGGTGTGGTCGGGGATCCCTGCAAGATCTGCTCCCCCAAGCCCACAAGGCGATCGGTTTCATCCCCCATCGCCGAGACCACCACCACCACCCGATGCCCTGCCTTCACCGTGTGGGCCACCCGTTGAGCCACGGCCTGGATACGCTCCACAGAGCCGACAGAGGTACCGCCGTACTTTTGAACAATTAAGCTGCGTTGCATGAGAGGAGAATGAGGTCAGGGGCGGTTTGGATCCTACCCCGGATCTAGGCCAAGCCCAGTCCATTTTGCAAAAACGGCGGTACCGGCAGCAGGATCAGCACCAGCAGCGTTAGCATCCCCAGCCCCAGCAGATCCCGGGCCTCGTCCAGTTCCGTCACATCGTTGAGGGCCGGCTCGTCAGCACTGGAAATCACAAACAGCAGCAGCGCCCAGAGCAACAGCCAAGGCTGCACCGTCAAAGCCAGCAGCAACACCAACCAGCGGGCTACCCGGCCCACATTCGCTCCCATCCGCTGTCCATACACTGCGTGGACAATGTGCCCTCCATCCAGTTGGCCCACCGGCATGAGGTTAAAGGCAATCACCACCAAGCCCAGCCAGCCGGCAAAGGCCAGCGGGTGCAGCTCGATCACCTGCCCCGGCTGCAACTGATCCCCCAGCACCATGCGGGCCAGAATTGCCAGCAGCACCGATAGGCGCGGGTCAATGCGATGAAAACTAATCGGGGTCGGCTGCCCCTCCGGCACCGTGGGAGGATCTGCAGGCGCTGAAAACACCAGCCCCAGCAACAGCATGCCCAAAGCAACAAGACTCCCTGCCAGCGGCCCGGCGGCGGCGATATCAAACAACACCTTGCGGTTGGGCACCGGCTCTTTCAACTGGATAAACGCCCCAAAAGTCCCTAGGACAAAAGGCACCGGGATGAAATAGGGCAGCGAGGTTTTGATGTGGTGGCGGCGGGCCACCCAGTAACGAGTCCACTCATGGGATCCCAAAATGGCAAGGATCCCGACCGCATAGGGCAATCCTTTCATCAGAGAGGGCAAATGCAGCAGCCGGTCAGGGCTAACCCCAGCCGCGTGGGCCCCAGCACTGAGGGTTGTCCAGAAGGTGAATAGCAACAGCCCCAAAGCCAGCAGCGGCAACTCTCGACTGTCCGCCAGGGAGCGCCGCGCCGCCGGGTTGGGCACCAAGGCAAAAAAGGGCTTACCGGCAAACCCCTCCTGCAGCACCACCAAAAAGCGTTTGCCGAAAGTGGTTTCCACGTTTTGCTGCACCCGCTCATAGGCTTCACTGGGATCCGCCCGCAAGTTGCCCCGGCAGATGATCGCCTGGGGGCGGTACTCCACATTTTGCAAATAAAAGACGTTCCAGGGGAAGCAATGGCTCAGCTTCTCCCGCGGCACTTCGGAGATGGGGGTGTGGGCAAGAGCCAGCGAGACCGGATCTGCGGCGCCGTCTTCCTCCTCTTCCTCTGGCTCAGGTTCCCCAGCCGGCGAGGGATCCGCTTCTGGAGAGGAGTTTTCCACCTCTGGCCGAGGGCCTCCGGTTGAGGGTCGAATGCCCCCTCGTCTCACCAAGGTCATGCTGGTAAAGTAGGAGGTGAGAAACAGCAGCAACATCAGCAAGGGAGGCAATTCGTACTGAAACACCTGACGCCCCAGCACCCAAACCAAAGGGGGCAGCATCATCACCAGCCACAGGATCCGCCACGGCACCTTCGAAAGGCGGGCCACACTTTTTTGCAGCAGCAGGTAGGTTGCAGAACCCACCAGCGCCAACAGGATCCAATCTGCCATGAGTTCAAAAAACGGAGGAGAACACCTCTACCAAGCTAGCGGCAAATCCAATCCCCTCGCTACAGCTTGCAGCCGGGATCCCTGAAGAGCCAATTGAGGCTTGGCCTGCCCATAGATCGCCACCATTCCGGGGCAAACTTTTCATTCGCGCGAGCGGTGCGGAGCACTTTACTTCTTGTCAGCAGTGGGGCGAAAAAGAGGGATCCCCTTGAGGCGTGCTTATGCTGCCGGCGTCCACTGCACAGCTTCGCCCATGGGCCCCAACCTCAACCCAGTATCTATTCTGGCCAAAAGGTATTCCCTGTCATGCCTCGCAGGGTGAAATAAACAAATAGAAGCAACAAAAGGGATCCCAGCGTCACCATGGCCGCCGCTGTTGGACTTTTGCGATACAGGCTAACAAAAGGCTGGAGGCCGGCCCAGATCCCCCCCAGCAAAACGGTAATAAAGTAGGTGGGGTAACGGGAGACATTCTCCACAAATTGGTCTTCCAGTCTGCGGGGGGGCTGCGGCTGTGGCATGAGCAGCTCGGGCTCTAACTCCTTTCTCCTCAGTGTGCCACAGGTTGCTGTCAACCACCCGGAGCTTGGCCATCTTCAGGGAATTGGCAGCAACTCAAAAAACAAACTTCCGTTGGCGCTCTTTTTGCAGCCGGGCAACTTCAGCTCCAATGGATAAAACAACGGCTGTGGCACCAACTGACCGGCGCCGGCCTCTGCCGCTTGGCTCATAGCCTCTGCAAGGGGGAAAATCTGCCATATTTGAGTATCAGAAAGAACATCTCCTTGACCAAAGAGGGGTTGGAGCGAAGGGGAGACTGCGCAGATTCAGGAAACCGAGAACCTGATATGGTAGGCGTTATCTTGCCTGCTTTGCCCGTTTGCTTGGCGCGGCCACTTTCTTCTGGACTGATGCGAGAATTGCCCTCTGATGCTTCCAATCGTGCCGGCGTACCGTTTGGGGATCAGACCCTGGCGCTGATGCGCGTCCAGGAGGCCCTAGATCAACTGGAGGCAGCCATTCTCAGCAGCCCTCGTCTGTTCTGGTCTCGCACCCTCATTGAAGAAGAAAAGATTCTGGAGCAGTTAGACTTTATCCGCCTGAACCTGCCGACAGCCCTGGAGGAAGCGGAAGAATTGCTGCGCCAGCGGGATCGGATCTTGGCGGAGGCCAATCGCTACGCCCAAGAAATTGTGGCCACGGCCCAGCGCAGGGCCGAGCAGCTCCTCAACGAATCGACCATTCTGCGACAGGCCCAAGCTCAAGCGGAGCAGTTGTTGCAACAAACCTATCAACAGAGTGAGGAAGTGCGGCGACAGACGCTTCAGGAATCGGAGCGCCTGCAGCGGGAAGCCCACCGTTACGTGGATCAGGTTTTGCAAGACCTGGAGTTGCGGTTGTTGGAATCCTTGCGGGTGATCCGCAACGGGCGACAAAATCTGCAAACCTAACAGCAAAGAGCCAGACTGCGACTTGAACGCTGCCTTCAACCTGCGCCAAGAGCACTGTTTTATCTTTGTCCCACGTTGTGCAAGTCTTTGGGAGCAGTGGGTTAGGGATCCCCTGAGCAGGCGAGGGACAGCTCCCCTCGCTAGACTTGAGCAGAAGACGTTCCCCGGCGGCCCTTGACATCCTCTCTGCCTATCATCCTTGGCGTATCTGGCGCTTCAGGGATGCTCTATGCTGTGCGTGCTCTGCATGTTCTGCTCAGCCTGGACTACTGTGTCGAAGTGGTGGTCTCCAAAGCGGCCTATCAGGTGTGGCAGGGAGAACACGGGGTGCTGCTGCCGACAGACCCCCGCAAGCAGGCCCACTTTTGGCGACAACAAGCCGAGAGCAGCGGTGGATCCCTGGTTTGTCATCGCTGGCAGGATGTGGGGGCAACCATTGCCAGTGGCTCCTATCGCACGCAGGGGATGTTGGTGATCCCATGCAGCATGGGTACAGTTGCCAAGTTGGCTGCCGGCTTGAGCTCGGATCTGCTGGAGCGGGCTGCTGATGTGCAGCTCAAGGAGGGACGACGCTTGGTGGTGGTGCCGCGGGAAACCCCCTTTAGCCTGATCCACCTGCGCAACTTGACCACTCTGGCAGAAGCGGGGGCGCGCATTGTTCCGGCCATTCCAGCTTGGTACCACCAGCCGCGTACCATCCTAGATTTGGTGGATTTTGTGGTGGTGAAGGCGTTGGATCAGTTCGGTATTGATGGCGATCTCATTCGCCGCTGGCAGGGGATGCGCCAGCATCAGATCCTCAAGCTGCCCCCTGATCTCTGAGCGGGATCCCTTTTCCCGGCGGCAGGCTGGGATTTGGCTTGGGGGTGTTCCAAGCTGGGGGGGGCCCTGTGCCGATAGCCCTCACTTGTGGCACCTTGCCGGGAATAGCTCAGATCACTTGCTGAGCTAGCCGACTCGGGGATCCCGCTGAAGGGGGGTGGGCAAGTCAGGGCAGGTCTCCAGACTGGCCGCCCATTCCCCGATGAGGGTGTTGACCCAGTGAGGCAGCTCGTCGTGGGCGCAGTGGCCTACTCCCGGCAGCTTCACCAAGGTGAGGGCAGGTTGCCAGCGCTTAAATTGGTCTGCCAAAAAACTGGGCACTGCCGGATCTTCTCGGCCCCAAAGTAGCAAGATAGGCATTTTTAGGGTGGGCAGCAGGCGTTTGGGGCTGTCGAAGCGGCGGCAGAGAATGGCCCTCAGACCGTCCAAAAACACGTGGGCTGCCCCCGGCTCAAAGGCCGGCCTCTGGAAGATCTGCACCAGCTCCTCATCCACCTGCTCATCCCGCTTGTAGACGTTTTTGATCCAAGCCCGCAGCACCTCGGTTTGCCGCAGCCAGTTAAACAAATGGGGATAGGTGAGTGGGCAGCCCAAGACGGCCAGGATCCCGTCGCAAAGGAGCTGCACCAAGACATCCCAGGGAGGGGGTAATTCTTCGGGGTGAGGCCCATCGGCACAACTGATCAAGCACAAGCCTTTCACCATTTGGGGATAGCGGGCGGCGGCAATTACCCCCACCAAGCCCCCGATGGAATGGCCTACCAGGATGCTGGGCTGCTGGATGTGAGTTTGCCAAAACTCGTACACCTGCTCCACCCACAGATCAACGCTGTAGGCGATCTCCGGCTTGGCACTCTTGCCAAATCCCAGCAAGTCGAGGGCATAGACGGAGCGCTGGGATCCCAGAGGGACGATGTTGTGGCGCCAATGGCCCACCGAAGCCCCAAATCCGTGGATTAAAAGGGCCGGAGCTGCCGTTAAGTTGACTACACCGGCAGGGGTTTGGGCACGACTGGGAGTGTAAGTGAAATGGATGGGCCAGCCCCGCCAATGCCAGGTTTGGGGGTAGCCGTAGCGAGGCAAAGCCGACAAGGGATCCCTGTCGCTACCCGTTGGGGAAGGGGGGGGCGCATCAACAGAGGAGAAACCAGGAGCGCCAACGGAATTGGCGCCGACGGGAGCAGAAGGGGAAGGATGGGAGTCGAGTCCGTGCAAGGGAGAAGTGGGTGATAACAATAGGCTCATCTCCAATTTAGGCTAGACCAATCTTAGTGGTTTCCTCGGCTCATCATTTAATAGGACGTACTTTGCCACCGGTTCTTCTATATCTTCCAGGACATGCCAGCATGACTGTGTCCATAACCCCAGACCCAATGGATGAAGCCTTCGGGATAGACCCGATTACCGCTGCCAGCTTTCGCCAGATCGATCAGGAGATCGGCCCCCACCCCTGGCAAGGGATCCCTTATGAGGTGGTGCGCCGCGCCATTCATGCCACTGCCGACTTTGAGCTACGGGATCGCTTTTTCTTCGGCCCCAACGCCGTCGAACAAGCCCTGGCAGCCCTGCGGCAAAAGCGGCCTGTCGTTGTCGATGTCAGGATGGTGGCAGCCGGGATCCAGTCAGGTCTGAGAGCGCAAGGGATCCCGCTCCATTGCGCTTTGGACTGGGTGGAGGAGCCTCGTTGGCCCGGCCAAACCCGTGCCGCTAATGGGATGGTGAACTTAGCACGCCGCCATCCGGAAGCCCTGTTTGTCATCGGCAATGCCCCCACTGCACTGCTGGCTTTGGTGGAGGAGATTCGGGCACAGCGGGTCAAGCCGGCCTTGGTGATCGGAGTGCCGGTGGGATTTGTGGCGGTGGAAGAGGCCAAGCAGGCGTTGGCGCAAACGGATGTTCCCCAGATTCGCGTGGAGGGCCGCAAAGGCGGATCCCCGGTAGCCGCTGCCGTTGTCAACGCCCTTCTCTTGGCAGCCCAACGGGATCTCATCCCCAACTGACTAGAATTGAAGGGATATCTTCAGACCTTTCCCATGACCCCAGAACAAGAGGAGTGGCTGATTCGCAACCTTCAGCAACAACAAGAACAAATCCAAGAAATGCGGGCCGAGCAGCAGCGGTCGGCTGAGCGCTTTGAGGCTCAGATGGTTGAGATGCGGCAGGGCTTTGCAGCCCAAATCTCCGAGATCCGGGCTGAGCAGCAGCGGTCGGCCGAGCGCTTTGAGGCCCAGATGGCCGAAATGCGAGCCGAGCAGCAGCGGTCGGCTGAGCGCTTTGAGGCTCAGATGGTTGAGATGCGGCAGGGCTTTGCAGCCCAAATCTCCGAGATCCGGGCTGAGCAGCAGCGGTCGGCCGAGCGCTTTGAGGCCCAGATGGCCGAAATGCGGGCCGAGCAGCAGCGGTCGGCTGAGCGCTTTGAGGCTCAGATGGCCGAAATGCGGGCCGAGCAGCAGCGGTCGGCTGAGCGCTTTGAGGCTCAGATGGTTGAGATGCGGCAGGCCTTTGCAGCCCAAATCTCCGAGATCCGGGCTGAACAGCAACGATCTGCCGAGCGCTTTGAGGCTCAGATGGCCGAAATGCGGGCCGAGCAGCAGCGGTCGGCTGAGCGCTTTGAGGCCCAGATGGCCGAAATGCGGGCCGAGCGGCAGGCTATGGAAGCCCAACTCCAGACCGAAATCCAGGAGATCAGGGCGTTGATCCAACAGAACCAGGAGCGGATTCGACAGAACGAAGAGCGGGGAGACGAGCTGGAGGTGGCCATACAGGAGTGCCGCCGAGATATGCAGGCTGGGTTTGCCGAACTGAGGGAAGCGCAAGCCATGATGATGGAGCAATTTCGGGAGCGCGATGGCCGCCTGATCGAGGCTCAACTCAGCTTTATTCGGGAGATGCGGGAAATGCAACGGGAAGTGGCGGAGCTGCGACTGGATTTTCTCAATCACATGCGCCAATACCACCCACCTGTCGAACGTTAAATGGCTACGGCAGCACCTGGGCGGTCACCTCAGCTTGCGGTCGTAGGGGTAGCGGGGGATGGCTCTGTGGCTTCCTGGGGGATCCCCCCCCTTTCCCAAGCCAGGGTTTTGGCAGGAGCCCCTCATCTGCTCCGGCACTTTACCGATCATCCGGCCCGCAAGATCCCGCTCACCGGGCCGGTGGAAAGTTGGATCCCGCTTTTGCAGCAGGAGATGGCTCAGGGATCCCTAGTTTTGTTGGCCAGCGGGGATCCGTTTTTCTTCGGGATTGGGCGCCTGCTGACGGAATATTTCCCGGCGGAGCAACTGGCTTTTTACCCCCAAGTCAGCTCAGTACAGTTGGCCCTGAACCACTTGCAGATTCCCTGGCAGGAGGCAACCATTCTCAGCCTGCATGGCCGAGGGGTGGAACGGCTACAGGACGCTCTCAAACAGGGATCCCCCCTCATCGTGGCCCTGACCGATCCGGAGCACACGCCGACGGTCTTGGCCCGCTTCATCTCCGACCTGCGGCTGCCGGTGCGCTACCAAGCCTGGGTATGTAGCCAACTGGGATCCCCTCAAGAGCAGATCGTGCCCCTCCAGGAAGGTCAGAATTCATCCTTCTCCAACCCCAACGTGGTGGTGCTGCGACGGGTAGAACCGGAGCCAGATCCCCATCGCTGGCCTTTGGTCGGGATCCCGGACGACCAGTTCTACACCTTTCCCGACCAGCCCGGCTTGATCACCAAGCAGCCCATCCGCCTGCTCACCTTGGGATCCCTGCAGCTCCCCCAGGAGGGCGTGGTGTGGGACATCGGTGCCGGCACCGGCTCGGTGGCCATCGAAATAGCCCGTCTTTCCCCCCAACTTCAGGTGTACGCCGTTGAGCGGAATGCCGCCGGCATCTGCCTGATTCGGCGCAACCGGCAACGCTTTGGACTGGAGAACCTGCAGGTGATCCCGGGGGCAGCCCCCCAAGTGTTGGCCGACCTGCCAGATCCGGATCGGGTGGTGCTGGGCGGTGGCGGCAAAGGGATCCGCAATCTGCTGCCGGTGGTGGAAGCCCGCCTGCGGCCTGGAGGGATCTTGGTGGCCAACTTCGCTACCCTAGAAACCTGCAGCGAGGCCCTGCAATGGCTGCGTTCGCGCGGCTGGCAAGTCCGAGTGGATCACGTTCAGATCTCCCGCTCTGCCGTCCTGGCCGAGGGCACCCGCTTTGCCCCCCTGAACCCGGTTTACCTGCTGCAGGGGATCCCTTCAAACTCGGAATCACAGTGAACTTACTGAACTGATCGCCCCTCTCTTTTGGGGAGAGGAGCTAGGTCGTGTTGATCTTATGTTAGGATAGAGAGAGTAATTTATAGAGGAAAGAGGATGAAGTTGGTTTTTTTAGAT
>NZ_JANSIN010000042.1:0-23308 GCF_047462115.1 Synechococcus sp. R50.1
TTTGGAAACAAACAGAATGCTATCGCTGCATAGTTGAACAGTGATGTTCAGCAGTGTTCAGCGTAAATGTATCAGCAATTGGTAAGCTAGGGATCCCAATCCCTGAGGTCTTGCCCCTGTGACAGATCCCAATGCCATTCGGATCACCTTTTTGGGCACCAGCTCCGGCATGCCCACCCGCCAGCGCAATGTCTCTGGGGTGGCGGTGCAGTTTCCCCAGCGGTCGGAATGGTGGCTGTTCGATTGTGGCGAGGGCACCCAGCACCAGTTGCTGCGCCTAGACGAGCTGCGCCCCAGCCAGTTGCGCCGCATTTTCATCACCCACATGCACGGGGATCACATCTACGGCCTGCCGGGGCTGTTGGCCTCCTGTGGCTTGGGCAGCACCCCTGAGCACATCGATATCTACGGCCCGCCGGGCCTGGAAGAGTACCTGAAGGCCGTGTTGCGCTACAGCGAGACGCGCATCCCCTACGGCTTCCGCGTTCACACCGTCGAAACCGGTCTCATCCTGCAAGAGCCGGAATACTCCGTCTTCTGCGCGCCCTTGGATCACCGGGTGCCCGCCTTCGGCTACCGCGTGGTGGAACAGGATCGGCCAGGCAGCTTCAATGCAGCCAAAGCCCAAGCCGATGGGATCCCCTTTGGCCCTCTGTATGGGCAGCTCAAGGCCGGCCAATCCATCATCTGGCAGGGCCGCTGCTTTCACGGACGGGATTATGTCGGGGATCCCATTCCGGGCCGCAAATTCTCCTACTGCACCGACACGATTTTCTGCCGCAATGCTGTTGATCTCTCCCGGGCTGCGGATCTGGTCATCCACGAGGCTACCTACGCTCAGGCTGACTTGGAGCTGGCCCGCCGCTCTAAGCATTCCACCGCCGCCATGGCCGCCCAAGTGGCCGCCGAAGCCAAGGCCCAAGCTTTGATCCTCACCCACTTCAGCCCCCGCTACACCCCAGAGGCCCCCATTACCTTGGAAGACCTGCTGGCCGAAGCTCAGGCCATTTTTCCCAATACCCTGCTGGCCCGCGATCGGCTGACCTACGAGATCCCCCGTCGCAGCCCGTCCCCTCTGCCGGTGGGTGTGGGCTTGCCTCGCTAGAATGGTAGAACTGACTGTCTCAACCGGCAATGACGGATCCCAGACCTTACCCCGAACGCCCCCAATTTCCAGAGCGGCCCAAAACCGAACAACTGGATCAAAGTGCTGGCGAGTGGCGAACCTTCAGCGCTTTGCCCCCTGCCACTTCTCTGCCCCCGGTTCAAGCCGAGCGGCCAGCCCCGCAAACGGCTGCTGAGGGAGAACCCCTGCCAAAATTGGCTCCCTGGAGCAAACGAATTGGGGCCTTTGCCCTCGACTTTGGGCTGGGGCTGGGGATCTCCTACCTAGCCCAAGGCTTGGCTGCTCTGGTAGGGGCCAATGCAGGCGCCGTGGACATGACCGGCTATCTCGCCTTCTTCGCCACCTGGCTGGTGA
Organism: Synechococcus sp. R50.1; assembly: GCF_047462115.1. Taxonomy (NCBI): domain Bacteria; kingdom Bacillati; phylum Cyanobacteriota; class Cyanophyceae; order Synechococcales; family Synechococcaceae; genus Synechococcus; species Synechococcus sp. R50.1. The sequence continues at coordinate 1,481 of NZ_JANSIN010000042.1, forward strand.
ACCGCGGCTATTTCCAGTCCCGCCCTGAGGGCCAAAGCCTCGGCAAATGGCTGCTGAACATCAAAACCCTGGATCCCGAGACCGAAGCCTCGCCGCACCTGGTTCGCTCTCTGGCTCGAGAGGGAGTGCTCTCCCTCTTTGTGCTTACAGAGGCCCTGCTGGTGCCTCTGGCTGCGGATGGGCTGTTTGCCGTCTTCGACAAGGAAAAACGCCAAACCATTCACGACCGCGCCGGACGTACCCTAGTGGTGGAAGCGGAGCGGGGCTACCACCTGGATGAAAAAGTCCTGCAGTTTTTGCAGGACATCCTAGAGGGGGACGCTGCTGACGACGTCAAATCGGCTGCTCGCGACCTGCTGCGCCAAGCCCAGCGCAATGACACCGTGCGGGATCTGTCCAAGCAGTTGCAGCGCCTGAGCAAAGATGTGGATCGCAACGCCCGTAGCCTACGGCAACAAACGGGCAAGCAAGTGAAAACTTGGGTTGATTCCGTCAAGGAAAAGTTGGATAATTGGTGATCGCGCTTATTGAGGCAAACCCATATCTCCAGCCTCAGGATCTGGGATTGCAGTTTCCTCATTGCCGTTTACCTTCGTCTTGGGATCCGTCATGGCCAAAGCAAAGGGTGCCCGCATCATCATTACTCTGGAGTGTACGGAGTGCCGCACCAACGTCAACAAGCGCTCTCCAGGCGTGAACCGCTACACCACCACCAAAAACCGCCGCAACACAACAGCCCGCTTAGAGCTGAAGAAATTCTGCCCCCACTGCAACCGCCACACCGTCCACAAAGAGATTAAGTAGTTCAAGCCGTTTCGCCGTTCTCCTGACCTATGGTTTACGCTCGCCGCCGCCTGTCTCCCATTAAGCCGGGAGAGCCCATTAGGTACACCGATGTGGAGCTGCTCAAGAAATTTGTTACCGAGCGAGGCAAGATCTTGCCCCGCCGCATCACCGGCCTGACCGCCAAACAGCAGCGGGAGCTCACTGCCGCGATCAAACGAGCGCGCATCATGGGTCTTCTTTACTTTGTCAACAAAGAGGGATAGCTTTCTCCGGATCCCGATGGGCCTGCAGCTTTCGCCGGAACTCCAAGCCCGCTTGTCCCAGCCCCTCAATATCGGCGGGGTAAAAGTTTTGAGCCGCGTTTTTCAGGCGCCGCTGTCAGGGGTAACCGACCAAGTCTTTCGAGGGCTGGTGCGCCGTTTTGCCCCCCACAGCTTGGTTTACACGGAAATGGTCAGCGCGACCGGCTTGCACTATGCCCGCCAGTTGCCCCGCATCATGGAGGTCGGCGAGGGAGAGCAGCCCATCGGCATCCAATTGTTCGATTGTCGGCCCGACTTTCTGGCGGAAGCAGCCCGCATGGCTGTGGACGAAGGGGCGACCTTGGTGGACATCAACATGGGCTGCCCGGTGAACAAGATTACCAAAAACGGCGGCGGCTCTTCTCTGCTTCGCGATCCCGACACGGCAGCGCGAATTGTGGAGGCGGTGGCCAACGCAGTGGAGGTGCCCGTAACCGTGAAAACGCGCCTGGGCTGGTCAGATCAGGAGATCAACATTTTGGATTTTGCCCACCGTCTGCAGGAGGCAGGGGCGCAACTGCTCACCCTGCATGCCCGAACACGCGCCCAAGGCTTCAACGGCAAAGCCCGCTGGGACTGGATCCGCCGCGTCAAACAGCACCTGCGCATTCCCGTCATCGCCAATGGGGATATTTTCTCGACAGCCGCAGCGGTGAAGTGTTTGGAGGAAACCGGAGCCGATGGGGTGATGTGCTCCCGCGGCACCATGGGCTATCCCTTTCTGGTGGGGGAAATCGATCACTTCCTGAAAACCGGTCAAGAAAGACCGGCCCCCACTCCCCTGGAGCGGATTCAAATGGCCTTAGAGCATCTGCGCGGTCTCTGGGAGTACAAGGGAGAACGTGGCATCCGTCAGGCCCGCAAGCACATGACTTGGTACATCAAAGACTTTGCCGGAGCCTCTCAATTCCGTGCTCTCCTCTGTCGCATTGAGACGGTGCAGGAAGGGGAAGCCCTGCTTCTTCAAGCCATGGAGCGCTGCCAAGAAGCCACACCTCGACCGGAAGAGGCCATTAAAACCACCGAGGAGGTCGACCTTCTCCCTGAAGCCGGTTGGGCGTAGCTCCAAGGATCCCCACAATTGGAAATTGCTTGGAAATCGCCGCACGTCTGCCTTGGCTGTAGCCTGTGGCCCCGAAAAAGGCTATTGCGCCTGCTGCTGGGACAGGGCTGCCACCAACTTTTCTCCCATTTCCTGGCAACCCACTAAAGTCATTCCCTCAGAGTAGAGGTCTGGGGTGCGGTACCCTTGCGCCAAAACGGCTTCTACCGCCTGTTCGATGCGGTCGGCAGCTTGCGGCTGATCCAGGGAGTAGCGGAGCATCAGGGCGCCGGAGAGCACCTGGGCAATGGGGTTGGCTTTGTCTTGTCCGGCAATGTCGGGAGCCGACCCATGTACCGGCTCGTATAGGCCGGGGCCAGAGGATCCCAGAGAGGCAGAGGGCAGCATACCAATAGAGCCGGTCAGCATGGCCGCTTCATCGGAGAGGATATCGCCGAAGAGATTGCCCGTGAGGATGACGTCGAACTGCTTGGGCCAGCGCACCAACTGCATGGCGGCATTGTCGATGTACAGGTGGGAAAGTTCCACCTCCGGGTACTCAGCCGCAATGACATTGACCCGCTCCCGCCACAGTTGCGACACCTCGAGAACGTTGGCTTTGTCCACCGAGCAGAGCTTGCGCCGGCGTTTGCGGGCCAGCTCAAAGGCAACTCGGGCAATCCGATCCACCTCAGCTTCGCTGTAGACCATGGTGTTCACGCCGCGCCGAGATCCTTGGGCATCCGTGAAGATTCCCTTAGGTTGGCTGAAGTAAATGCCCCCCGTCAGCTCCCGCACTACCACCAGGTCGATCCCCGAGATCACCTCTGGCTTCAGGGAGGAAGCCCCCACCAGTTGAGGGAAGACTTTTACCGGGCGCAAGTTGGCAAACAGCCCCAGCCCCGCCCTCAAGCCCAACAAGGCCCGCTCCGGGCGTTTCTCAGGAGGCAGAGCGTCATACTTGAAGTCGCCGACAGCAGCCAGATAAACGGCATCGCTCTCTTGAGCCATTTTCAGGGTTTCTGCCGGCAAGGGATCCCCGGTCTGGTCGTAGGCAGCCCCGCCGATTAGGCCCTCTTGCCACTGGAGAGCAAATCCCATCTGCCGGGCAACTGCATCCAAAACGGCCCGTCCCACCCGCATGATTTCGGGGCCGATGCCATCTCCGGCAAGGGCTGTGATCCGATAGGTTCGAGCAGTTGAAGAAGAAGTGCTCATGAGCGGTCAAGCTGAAGATGAGGGCGTAGAGATACTACCATTTCGGCGGACTTGCCCATCCCTTGGCACACAGGTTTGCAGACAACTCCTCTAAAAAGCTCTCCAAATAACAAAGTGCAGCCTGGCCACCGACCTGCTGCACTCTGATGGTGATTCTGATGGTGATGATGACGATCAACCCATCAAGCGGGAGTCCCAGATGTTCTTTTAGAACAAGCCCAAGGTGACCCACTTATCCAAGGGCAAGGTGGCACCTATGCCCAGGTAGAGGGTGACCAAGGTGCCGATCAGGAACACCGTTGTCGCCACTGGGCGGCGCAAGGGGTTTTGGAACTTGTTGACGTTTTCGATGAAGGGCACAAACAAGAGACCCACAGGAATGGCAGACATCAGAGCAATTCCCAACAGCTTGTTGGGAGCAATCCGCAGGATGTGGAAGGCGGGGTAGAGATACCATTCCGGCAGAATTTCCAGAGGCGTAGCAAAGGGATCCGCCGGCTCCCCTACACCTGCCGGATCCATGACTGACAGGCCAACGATCACTCCAATAGTGCCCAGGATCACCACCGGAAACATAAAGAGCAAATCGTTGGGCCAAGCGGGCTCACCATAGGTCATGTGGCCCATGTTTTTCTTCAGCTTGGCTACAACTTTGGGGTTGTCTAGATCAACCTTGCGGGTAATGGCCTCGGTCGCTATCACCTGTTTTGAGACGGCCATGGGAGTTCTCCTTATCTAGGGACAAAAGTTCTGAAAAAGTGGCAGGTAAAGATCCCAGTTACCAGGAAAGTCAAAGGCGTCTGGGAGTCAAACCTTGCTCACAAAGGCCCAGAAATGCCTTGGCGGCGGATCATCAAAAAGTGCATGGTCATAAAGACTGCGGTCAGCCAGGGTAGCACGAAAGTGTGCAAGCTGTAGAAGCGAGTCAGGGTAGCTTGACCAACCGCTTCGCCACCCCGGATCAGTTGCACCAACAAGTCGCCCACCACCGGAATGGCACTGGGCACACCTGAGACGATCTTGACTGCCCAGTAGCCCACCTGATCCCAGGGCAGGGAGTAGCCGGTAACGCCAAAGGAGACGGTCAGCACCGCCAAGATTACACCGGTTACCCAGGTCAGCTCGCGGGGCTTCTTGAATCCCCCCGTCAGGTAAACCCGGAAGGTGTGTAGGATCATCATCAGCACCATCATGGAGGCACTCCAACGGTGGATGGAGCGCAGCAGCCAGCCGAAGTTCACCTGGGTCATGATGTAGTTCACCGACTCAAAAGCCTCGGCCACCGTCGGACGATAGTAAAACGTCATGGCGAAGCCGGTGGCAAACTGAATTAAGAAGCACACCAGCGTCACCCCGCCGAGGCAGTAGAAGATGTTAACGTGAGGCGGAATGAATTTCCCTGTTGCGTCGTCGACGAAAGGCGTAATCTCCAGCCGCTCGTCCAACCAGTCGTAAACTTTGCTCATAATGCCTGCAATTCTTGAAATTGGATCTCGAGGGCGGGGCAAGCCCACTCCACTCAGCAATGTAACACAATCTTTTAACACCATCCTGGCGTCGGGCTCAGCTTGGGGACGAAGATCTCGATCCCAGGAGGCCAGGCAAGTTTTCGATATTGCGTTTTGTTCATGTTTCTTAATGTTTTTTGGGATCGATGGTTGTGCAGAAGCCGAGATACACAGGGATCCTTTGGAGAGGGTGGGGGATCCGCATTGTCTTGCTTGGGTGTTTGCTCTGGGCGAGTTTGGGCATAGGCCCCTGTCCGGTGCAGGCCAGCCGCTGGGGAGAAGAGCAGCAACTGCTGGCGCAGGCTTGGGCCTATGTGGATCGGGCCTATGTGGATCCGGGGTTTAACGGGCAAAACTGGTGGCAGGTGCGGCAACGGTTTCTCTCCCGGCCCTTAAAGGAGCGCAAGCAGACCTATCAGGCCATCGAGGAGATGTTGGCCACTCTGGGGGATCCCTTTACCCGCTTTCTGGACAGAGAGCACTACCTCAGCCTGCAGACCTCTACAGCCGGCGAGCTGAGTGGTGTCGGCTTGCAGATTGCTATCGACGAGCAAGGCGCTGTGCGGGTGATTGCCCCCATGGAGGGCACTCCTGCCGAGCAGGCCGGGATCCAACCTCAGGATGAGATTTTGGCGGTGGATCGGGTGCCGGTGGCGGGGTTGAGTCTGGACGAAGTGGCCGAGCGGATGCGGGGGCGCAGTGGCACGCCGGTTACCTTGAAGCTGAAGCGGCAGGATCGCATTTGGGAGGTGGAGCTGGTACGCCAATCGATCACCATCAACCCCGTGCGCACCCGTTTTTTTGAGCTGCCTCAGGGATCGGTGGCCTACATTCGCCTCAGCCAGTTCAACGGCAATGCTGCCGCTCAAGTCCGCCAAGCCATTCGAACCGCAGAAGCTCAAGGGGTGCGGGGCTACATTCTCGATTTGCGCAACAATCCGGGGGGACTCTTGCAGGCGGCCATTGAGATCGCCCGCTTCTGGATCCCCAAGGGTGACATTGTGCTGGTGACGGATCGCCACGGCATTCAAGACAGCATTCCCGCCACCGGCGAGGTGCTCACAGAGGCACCGCTGGTGGTCTTGGTAAATCAGGGCAGCGCCAGTGCCAGTGAAGTGTTGGCCGGGGCACTTCAGGATAGTGGGCGAGCCCAACTGGTAGGAACGCGCACCTTTGGCAAGGGTCTGATTCAATCCCTGCTGGAGCTGGCGGATGGCTCGGGGCTGGCGGTGACCACGGCCAAGTACCTTACCCCCAGCGGCCACGACATCCATCGCCAGGGGATCCAGCCCGATGTGGTGGTGGCGGAGGGATCCATTCCCCTGACGGCAGAAACCTTGGCCGGGCCGGAGGACATCCAGCTGCAGCGAGCCTTGGAGTTGTTGGGGCAGACCCAAGGGATCCCGGTGGCCAAAAGCGGGTGAGGGAGGAGATCCCGCTCCAGACCCAGATCTCAATCGTTGGCATTCAGGATTTGGATTCCTGTTTGTTTTCAATTCGTTTTAGGATCAGAGGCAGGGTTTTCTGGGCCACTTCTCGGCTCCAGCGCCGGTTTCTGACTCTGTCCGCTACCGCCCGCATGAACGCCATCCAGAAATTTCACCACTTTTTCAACTGCTGCATTGGGGCTTGGCGCACAGAGCGCACCTACCATTACCTAGACCGTGGCGAGGTGGAGCGCTCCCGCACCGAGTTCACCATTCGCACCCTCACCCCTGAGCTCAAGCACAAGGTGCTCACCGACAACAACTACCCCAACCACAACGTGGATGGTTTTTTGGGCTTTCACTTGGCTTTTGAGACCGTTTCCGAAAAGGGTGAGGAGGCCGGGCAAGAGCTGAACATGCTGTTTGTCCCTCGGCAGGAAACCCCCCTGGGGCTGCAGGGAGACTACCTGCGGGATCGGGCCTACGAGGAAGATCGCCCGATGGTGGCGGCTTTCCGGTTTGATCCCGGATCCCTGCAACTGGTGATGACCACCACCTACACTCGTGTGGTTGCCGTAGATACCATCACTCTACTGAATCCGCGCCTGCGCCTGCGGCAGATCCTTACCTACCAACGTCCCCCTCAGGGTCAGCCTTTGCAGGAGCTGTTGCTGGTGGGGTTTGGGGTAGAACAGAAGCTGACCTAGCCTGCGGATCCTGAGCATGACGCTTCCCAAAGACCTGAGATTGTCTCAGCACTTGGCTCTGATCCAGTTGAGGTTCGAGCGAGGACAATACCGGCAGGCGCTAGAGGAGGTTAAGCAGGCCCAAAGCCGCTATCCGCAGTCGGGTAAGCTACGGCTCTGGCAGGCCCTGGCCCAAGAAGCCCTTGGCGAAACGCAGGAGGCCATCCTGTTGGCCCAAACCTTGCTGCGCAACCCAGATCCAGAAGTTGCCCAGCAGGCTCGCTATGTCTTGGGTATCTGGCAAGCCCCTCGTCTGCGGCGTCCGGCGGAGTGGTTGAGCGAAATTCCCGATCTCAGCCGGCTGGAGGAAGCTGATCCCCCAGAGTACCGCTTGGCCTATGGGCGCTCCCAACGCAAAGGCCCTTCCCCAAGATCTGGGGATCCCCTCAGCCGCCGGGCAGCGGATCCCCCGTTGGACACTAAGCCCCTCATCTGGGTGTTGATCGGGATCCTCTCGACCCTGCTGGCCGTGATGGCTTGGCTGCCCTAGAGGCGGGTACAACCGTTCTGGAAGTGAGATCTACAACGATTCTCGTCGCTGCGAGGTTAAGGGGAGATACTGGGAATAGAGGAGACGCTAGGTCTAGCTCAGGGGAGCGGATCTGCGTCCTAGGGATCCCGACAGGCTCCTCGGCAATTGGGGCAGAAAGCGGAGGTTAAGAGTGGCTACACAAACATTGGTGATGGATGCAGTGGAGCAGTTGGGCCTGCGGGTCACGCTGGGAGATATTGCATCCAGCACGGGCTTAGCTTTACACGAGGCCAAACAAGAGCTACTGAATTTGGCCCAAAAGGCGGAGGGGCATCTCCAGGTTTCCCGGCAGGGGGAGATTACCTACGTTTTTCCACCGGATTTTCGCAGCATTCTCAAGCGCAAGGAGCAGCAGGATCGGCTAGCAGCCCTGCGTCGCCGGTTGTGGGGGGGCTTCCTCTATGGGTTGCGCATCTCCTTTGGCATTCTGCTGGTGGTGTCAATTGTCTTGATCGTCCTGGCGTTGATTGCCTTGCAGATGGCCAGTAGCCGCGAGCAGGACAATCGCAGCCGGTCGCGGGGGATAGGGTTTTACTACTTCCCCAATCTTTGGATCGGCAACCCCTTCTGGGATCCCTATCCCTACTATGGCAGCTACTCCGGTCGGACGCGCCCCCGCCAGCCGCAAAAATCCGAGCTGAACTTCCTGGAAGCGGTGTACAGCTTCCTCTTTGGGGACGGGGATCCCAATGCCAACCTGGAGGAGGAGCGCTATGCCCTCATTGGCCAACTGATTCGTGCCAATGGGGGGGTGATCGCAGCGGAACAGGTGTTGCCCTACCTGGATGTGGAGCCGGGATCCCCGGCCTTGGAATACGAAGATTACATGCTGCCCATTTTGCTCAAGTTCGACGGCCAGCCGGAGGTCAGCGAGGATGGGGACATTGTCTACCGCTTTCCGGAACTGCAGGTGGCCGCCTCAGAGCGTGAGCCCAAGAGGATCCCTGAGGTGTTGCAGGAGAAACCTTGGGTGTTCAGCCGGGCCACGCCTGGTCAACTGACCCTGGCAGGAGGCTTGGGAGTTCTCAATTTCTTTCTGGCCGCCATTCTCTATGGGGCACGGGAGGAGGTGGCAGCGGCAGCCGGCAGCAATGCTTTTTTGGCCTTCATCTACCCGTTGATCGGCTTCCTCTTCCTCTACGGCACGCTGTTTTTGGCGGTGCCCGCCGTTCGCTGGCTAGCCTTGCAAATCCGTAACCAGGGAGTGGAGCGTCGCAATCGTGTCCGGCAGCTTTGGCGAGAGCATCTGCAGCATCCCACAGAGGCGCTGCTGCGCAAACTCAACTTTGCCCGCCGCTTCCGCCGTCAAGAAGTTGTGCAAGAGTCGGACACCATTTACTCAACCGACCGGGATTTGATCGAGCAGCGGGACTACCGTCTGGACGAGCCGGCATTCCGCCAACTTTTGGAATCCGAAGCGCAGCAGGAGTACCCGGAAACCGAACAAGTGCGCAAGCCGCGTCCCCTCTAGAGAGGTCATGGCCGTTGGGCAAACTCCCGGTCTGCCGTTTGAGCTGAGACCCATTCGAGTTTCTTGCCCAGCCGGAGAATCCGGCGCTTGGGTTTGCTTGGACTTTTTTCTCCCCCGGAGAACTCACAGCAACCACTCCGAGACCCGCTCCCCCACCTTCTGCAAATCCAGAGGAATGGCCACCGCCTTGCCCATACGAGGTCTCTGACGGGTGGACTCGATCTCCCGGCGCACCGATTCCCACACCCCCCAAGCCTGCAAATGGGCCAGCACTCTCTCCAAGTGGGCCAGATACTCCGCCTCGCTCAAGGGAAAGGAGGGCTGCTCCAGGTAGCGCCACATCACCAGCAGCACCACCTTCTGCTGGATACGGCGCAACTGTACGTCGTAGGAACAGCCCCACTTCTCGCGCAACAAAGCTTGAAAGTCGGATCCCTTCATCAGACTTGTCTGAGGCTGGCTTGGATCTGGCTCCAATCGCGCTGGGTGGGCCGCTCACCTTGGGAAGGAAGGCCACGGCCTCTTACAGCGTTGCATTTCTTAACGATATTGGCCAGAGGGGTCGGTTAGGATGATGTCGCTTGTCAACGAACGTTAAAACTTCTCAGGTCTGCATTTGCCATTATGACGGAAGCGGTTAGCAACTTTGAAGCGCCCCCCATGAGCCGGCGGGTTCTTCTCAATGCCCTGCTCAGCGGCTCTGTGGGAGTCGTGGTGGTGGGCGCCCTCTACCCGGTGGTGAAGTACTTTATTCCGCCCTCTGCCGGTGGAGGGGGTGAGGGCCTCATAGCTCAGGACGCCCTCGGCAAGCCCATCAGCGTCAGTGAACTGTTGGCCACCCATGCCGCTACGGATCGGGTGCTGGCCCAAGGTTTGAAGGGGGATCCCACCTACATCGTGATCGACAACGGGGCGGTGGCCAACTATGGCCTCAACGCGGTTTGTACCCACCTCGGTTGCGTGGTGCCCTGGAATGTGGGGGAAAACTTGTTTAAGTGCCCTTGCCACGGATCCCAGTATGCGGCCAATGGCAAGGTGATCCGGGGACCGGCTCCCCGCTCGCTGGAGCTGGTGAGCGCCACTGTGGATGGCGACAACGTCCGCTTCAGCCCTTGGCAAGGCCCCGATTTCCGGGAAACCTAAAGGGCAAGGGATCCCGCTGGCTGTGCCGGCTTTTGCCGAACGATTTGGGGCAAGTCGTCGAGATGGCTATTTCAAGACTGTGTCCTAAAGCTGTGATTGAAATCCATTCTGAGCTGAGAGTTATGAAGCGAATTGGCTTGGTCTTCTGCGCGCTGCTGCTGCTGCTGGGGATGGGGGCACGTCCGGCGGCAGCCTACCCCTACTATGCCCAGATGGCCTACGACAACCCCCGCGAGGCGACTGGAAAAATTGTCTGTGCCAACTGCCACCTGAACGCCATGCCCACTCGCGCCGAGGTGCCCCAGGCCGTCACCCCCGGCCAGGTGTTCACCATCAAAGTTGGGATCCCCTATGACCTGAGCAAACAGCAGGTGCTGTCAGACGGCAGCAAGGGTGGGTTGAACGTGGGTGCGGTGGTGGTCTTGCCGGAGGGCTTCCGTTTAGCCACCGAAGCCGAGATGACCGAGGAACAACGGCAAGAAACTGCCGAGACCTACATCACCCCCTACAGCGACGCGAAGCCCAACATCCTCCTGGTCGGGCCTTTGCCGGGCGAGCAGCATCAAGAAATCGTCTTTCCAGTGGTGGCCCCTGACCCGAAAGAGGATCCCTCGGTGGCCTTCATGAAGTATCGCGTTTACATTGGGGCCAACCGGGGTCGCGGTCAGCTCAACCCCGACGGCAGCCTCAGCAACAACAACGTCTTCCGCGCCCCAGCCACGGGGCGTCTGGTCAACATTGCCACCCTCGACTCCGATATCAGCGATCTACCGGCTGAATTGGCCAGCCTGGTGCCCCCGGAATATGAGCTGCCAGGCACGCGGGTTCTCAGCTTCGAGAGCGAAAGTGGGATCCACAACCTGGTGGTGCCACCTGGGCCGGAGCTGGTGGTTGCCGTTGGCGACAGCGTCAAAGAAGGGGATCCCGTCACCAACAATCCCAATGTGGGCGGCTTTGGCCAGGTGGAGCGGGATCTGGTGCTGCAAAGCCCGGAGCGGGTGAAATGGCTGGTGGCTTTCCTGGCAGCCGTTACGATTGCCCAGCTCTTATTGGTGCTCAAGAAAAAGCAGGTGGAGCTCATTCAAGCCGCCGAAATCCTTGGCTAGCTCAAGCTCTTTCCTGGCCTGCACCTCGGAGGTATCCGAGGTGTTTTTTGTTCGGTAGGGTTCTAAGGTAGCCTCAGCTCTCCTCTGATCACCTGCACAGCCTGCCCGGCAATCTCCACGCGAGAGCCGAGATCGCGACACCAGAGCTCCCCGCCGCGGCTGGATAGCTGGTGGGCCTGTAACTCAGAGCGACCCAGGCGTTTGGCCCAATAGGGCATCAAAAGACACTGGGCGGATCCCGTCACTGGATCTTCCGGGATCCCCAGCCGAGGGGCAAAAACGCGGCAGACAAAATCCGGCCCATTCCCCAGAGCCGCCCCAGAGGCTGTGACGATCAACCCCGGAACGGGGAGTGCTTGAACCTGGGCCAGATCCGGTTGCACCTGCTGCACCTGTCCCGCCGAAGCCAGCACCGCCACCCCCATACCCCCGCGGTACAGCTCCACAGGTGGGATCCCCAAAGCCGCTGCCACCTGCTCCTTGGCTTCTGGCCAAGGTTCCGGAGTTTGAGCAGGAAAATCCATGGCCAGGCGATCCCCTTGCCGCCGCACCTGCAACAGGCCACTGCGGGTGGAAAAGGCTACCCTCTCCGCCTCAGGATGCACCTCGGTGAACAGCACATGGGCACCAGCCAAGGTGGCGTGGCCACAGAGATCCACCTCCGTCGTCGGCGTAAACCAGCGCAGCCCATAGTGGGGAACCTCGCCCTGGGATCCCTGAGGCAGTAAAAAAGCCGTCTCCGATACATTGTTCTCTGCGGCAATGGCTTGCATCAGCGCCTCTGGCAACTCCTGGGGCAGCAGACACACCGCTGCCGGATTGCCGCCGAAAGGCACCGCCGTAAATGCATCCACCTGAAAAAACGGGATCCGCACGTTCTCAACCCAGCCCAACTCAGGCCATGATCCCACACCGGCACCAAAAGTAGGGGGATCCGCACCCCGACCGCACCTGCCAAAAGCGGGATCCCGCTGACAAAGGCTATTGTCAGGCCAGAAAGTTGGCTGATAAACTAGCACTCGTAAGTCGAGAGTGCTAAGTCGCTTCCCCTCGGGAAGCGGAATTAATGGAAATTCGTTAGGATCACGGAGGACATTCGTCATGGCTGCAGTGGCTCTTAACGTCTCTACCCTGAAGCCGCTGGGCGACCGCGTGCTGGTCAAAATCGCTCAGCAGGACGAGAAAACCGCAGGTGGGATCTTCTTGCCGGACACTGCCAAGGAAAAGCCCCAGGTGGGGGAAGTGGTTGCTGTTGGCCCTGGCAAGCGCAACGACGAGGGCAAGCTGATCCCGATGGAACTGAAAGCCGGCGACAAAGTGCTCTACTCCAAGTATGCCGGAACCGAAGTCAAGCTGGGCAGCGATGAATATGTGCTGTTGGCCGAGCGGGACATTCTCGCCATTGTTCAGTAATGGTCAGTGATTCAGCAGCAGTTCAACGAACGATTGAATCCTTGAGACTCTGTTTCACCCTTACCTGCATTTGCATCGGAGAGGTTGACTATGGCCAAATCAATCATCTTCAGTGAAGAAGCCCGCCGCGCTCTAGAGCACGGCATGGATATTTTGGCAGAAGCCGTAGCCGTTACCCTGGGTCCCAAAGGGCGCAACGTCGTGCTGGAGAAGAAGTTTGGCGCCCCCCAAATCATCAACGACGGGGTAACCATTGCCAAAGAAATCGAGCTGGAAGACCACATTGAGAACACAGGCGTTTCCTTGATCCGGCAGGCGGCTTCCAAGACCAATGACACGGCTGGGGATGGCACCACCACGGCCACGGTCTTGGCTCACGCCATGGTGAAAGAAGGTCTGAAAAACGTGGCTGCCGGCGCCAACCCGATTGCCCTAAAGCGGGGGATCGACAAGGCGGTGAAGTTTTTGGTAGACAAAATCGCCGAACATGCCCGCCCGGTCGAAGATTCCAAAGCCATTGCCCAGGTGGCGGCCATTTCCGCCGGTAACGATGAAGAAGTGGGCCGTATGATTGCCGAGGCCATGGACAAGGTGGGCCGCGAAGGGGTGATCTCCCTGGAAGAAGGCAAGTCCATGACCACCGAGCTGGAAGTGACGGAAGGGATGCGCTTCGACAAGGGCTACATCTCCCCTTACTTCGTCACCGATACCGAGCGGATGGAAGCGGTTCTGGAAAACCCCTACATCCTCATCACCGATAAGAAGATCACCCTGGTGCAAGACCTGGTACCGGTTCTGGAGCAGGTGGCCCGCGCCGGTCGTCCTCTGCTGATCATCGCCGAAGACATCGAGAAAGAAGCGCTGGCTACCCTGGTGGTGAACAAGCTGCGGGGTGTGCTGAGCGTGGTAGCGGTAAAAGCCCCTGGCTTCGGGGATCGCCGCAAGGCTATGTTGGAAGACATTGCCATCCTGACCGGTGGTGAGGTAATCAGCGAAGAGCGCGGCCTGAAGCTGGAGAACGCTCGCCTCGATTCCTTCGGCACTGCCCGTCGCGTCACGGTGACCAAGGACAACACCACCATCGTGGCGGAAGGCAACGAAGCGGCCGTGAAAGCCCGTTGCGAGCAAATTCGCCGTCAAATTGAGGAAACCGACTCCACCTACGACAAAGAAAAACTGCAAGAGCGCCTGGCCAAGCTCTCCGGCGGTGTGGCAGTGATCAAAGTGGGCGCGGCCACTGAAACCGAGATGAAAGACCGCAAGTTGCGCCTGGAAGATGCCATCAACGCCACCAAAGCGGCGGTAGAAGAAGGGATCGTTCCCGGCGGCGGTACCACCTTGGCACACCTGATCCCGGTGGTAACCGAGTGGGCGCAAGCCAACCTGTCCGGCGATGAACTGGTGGGGGCCAACCTGGTCGCCCGCGCTCTGGGCGCTCCGCTGCGCCGCATTGCTGAGAACGCCGGCCAAAACGGCTCCATTGTGCTGGAGCGGGTGAAAGACAAGCCCTTCAACACCGGCTACGATGCCCAGAACGACGCCTTCGTGGATATGTTCGAAGCGGGCATTGTAGACCCGGCCAAGGTTACCCGTTCCGCCCTGCAAAACGCCGCTTCCATTGCGGGGATGGTGCTGACCACCGAAGCAATCGTGGTGGACAAGCCCGAGCCCAAGACCAACACGCCGGCAAGCAGCGGCAGCGGCATGAGTGACTACGACTACTAATCCGTTGACCGCCACAGCGAGGTGGATCCCTGAGGCTCACCGAAGAGCCCATGGGCACTTCGCTTCCTGGCCAGGCATCTTGGATGAATCTTTCGGGATCCCCTGGTGGGATCCCTTTTCTTGTGGATTTTCATCAAGACGCAGGCAATCCGGCGGGATCATTCCCAACGACCGTGAGACAGCAGCGAAACTGTTTGTGATGCTGATCCCTAACCCCTTTTCTCAGAGGGAGAGGGTCTGGGGGTGAGGGCGCCGGAGCCATGCAATCGGGAACTGCCTCAAACTGGTTTTTTGATAACGACTCTGATTCTGTCCAACTTGAAGAGAAGGGGAAGGCGGTGTGGCTCAGTTGATTTGCATTGGCCTGGATCTGGCTTGGTCGCCCCGCAACCCTTCCGGTCTGGCCACGCTGCGAGTCCAGCTCGGGGATCCCGGCAGGCAGAACTTGACAGGCCATCTGGTCGATAGCCGCATTCTCCAAACGGATGAGGAGATCCTGGACTATATTCAAGCTCAGGCGGGCGAAGATCCCTGCTTGGTGGCGGTGGATGCCCCCCTGCGCGTCCCCAACCTCAGCGGACAGCGACGGGCCGAGGCCGAACTGAACCGGGTGTTTCGCGCCTATGCAGCCGGGGCCCACCCGGCCAACCGCCGGTTACTGGCAAAGGACGGCCAAGTGAGAGGAGAAGCCCTGGTGCAAGCCCTAGCCAGTTATGGCTTTCGGGAGCAGGCCAGCATCGAGCGAGGAAAACTTACCCGCCAAGTGACCGAGGTCTTCCCCCACAGCGCCTTGGTCAGCCTCTTTGGCCTCAGCCGCACTCTAAAATACAAGGCCCGCCCTCGACGCACCTGGCCGGAACGGCAACAAGCTTGGCAACTTTACCAGCATCATCTGCGCTCTCTGGCTGCCGCTGACCCAGCTCTCCGGGGCCACGAAGCGTTGCTCCAAGTGGAGGTGGGATCCCTCAAGGGCCGTCGACTCAAAAACTACGAAGATCAAGTGGATGCCTTGATGTGTGCTTACATCGCCCTCTACGGGTTCCGCTGGGGATCCGAGCGCTGCCGCAGTTTCGGCAACCTGCAAGAAGGGCACATTTTCACGCCCTTGCCCCCTCGAACCTCTGAGGCTGATTGAGACCCGCTCCGGGATCGCAGGTGGAAATCCCAACCAGAAGAACAAAACTCTCGCTAGCCTTGGATCCCTCCTTGGCGGCATGATAAAAACAAGGGATCCGCAGAACAGGGGAAAAATGGACGTGCAACTGGGCCGCAATCGGCAGGCAAGACGCGCTTACGGGCTGGATGAAATCGCGCTGGCCCCAGGCAGACGAACGCTGGATCCCAGTCTGGTGGACACCCACTTCACTCTGGGAGGGATCCAACGGCAAATCCCCATCATCGCCAGCGCCATGGATGGCGTGGTGGATGTGCGAATGGCCATTTTGCTCTCGGAGCTGGGAGCTTTCGGGGTGTTGAACCTGGATGGCATCCAAACCCGCTACGCCGATCCCGATGAGGTGTTGGATCAGATTGCGTCGGTGGGCAAAGACGAGTTTGTGCCCCTAATGCAGCGCCTCTACGGCGAGCCGGTGAAGCCAGAGCTAATCCAAGAACGCATCCGCCAGATTAAAGCCTCCGGCGCCATTGCCGCCGCTAGCTGCGTGCCCGCCCACGCCGCCCAATACGGCCCCCTGGTGGCGGAAGCCGGGGGGGATCTGTTCTTCGTTCAGGCCACGGTAGTTTCCGTCCACCACAAGGTTCCCGAAGGCATGGAACTGCTGGATCTGGCCCAATTTTGCCGGTCGATGCCCATTCCTGTTGTGGTGGGCAACTGCGTTACCTACGATGTCGCTCTGGAGCTGATGCAGGCCGGAGCTGCCGGTGTCTTGGTGGGGATCGGCCCTGGCGCTGCCTGTACTTCCCGCGGCGTGTTGGGGGTGGGAGTGCCGCAGGCTACGGCCATCGCCGACTGTGCCGCTGCACGGGAGCAGTTTTTGGCGGAAACCGGCGCCTACGTTCCCATCATTGCCGATGGCGGATTGGTGACCGGCGGCGATATTTGCAAGGCCATCGCCTGTGGAGCGGACGCAGTGATGATCGGATCCCCCTTGGCCCGCGCCCATGAAGCCCCCGGTCGCGGCTTTCACTGGGGCATGGCCACCCCCAGCCCCATCTTGCCCCGCGGCACCCGCATCCGCGTGGGATCCACCGGCACCTTGGAAGAAATCTTGCGCGGCCCCGCCCGCCTGGACGACGGTACCCACAACCTCTTGGGCGCCCTGCGCACCAGCATGGCCACCTTGGGGGCTGCCAATCTTCGAGAAATGCAGCAGGTGGAGATCTGCATTGCCCCTTCCCTGCTCACAGAGGGGAAGGTGTACCAGAAGGCGCAAAGCCTGGGCATGGGGAAATAGTCCCTTGGGAATGCTAAACTCGGTGGACTGGGATCCCTCGGGGGCGGTTAGCTCAGCGGTAGAGCGCCTGCCTTACAAGCAGGATGTCACTGGTTCGAGTCCGGTACCGCCCATCCCCACCGGAGCTTGCAGCTTGAGAGCTCTGTCTCAGTTTGAGATACACCCGCTAGCCAGAGCCGGATCCCTGAGGTAGAGTAGTGGATATCGAGCCTCGATCATCTACCGCAGTTGGGTCTCGCATTGAGTCTTGCCCAGAAAGTGTGTAAAGTGGTAGACGATGTGGACTTCGGCTGTATCATGTCTTCCCAGAGTCCGCGATTGCCAGGCTCGTTGTTGAGGTAGGCAGTTTGTCGCTTCTATGAGGACATCCCTACAGCCAAAAAGGTGTGAGGAAAAGAACAAGGAGAGAAACATGCCCGCGAAACACGCGAACTACTGGAAAACGCTGCTGGCCGGCACTCTGGGTGCAGCAGCGGTCCTGACCCCTGGAGTGGCTTATGCCCAAGCTACCGGGCCGGTCACCTCCATCTCTGAGCTTTCGGATGTGCAGCCCACCGACTGGGCCTTCCAAGCCCTGCAATCCTTGGTGGAGCGCTACGGTTGTATTGCCGGCTACCCTGACCGCACCTTCCGCGGCAACCGGGCTATGACTCGCTTTGAGTTTGCCGCCGGTATGAACGCCTGCTTGGATCGCATCAATGAGTTGATTGCAGCCGGTTTGGCCGACAAAGTCTCCAAGGAAGACTTGGCCACTCTGCAGCGCTTGCAAGAGGAATTTGCTGCTGAGCTGGCAGCCCTGCGCGGGCGGGTGGATGCCCTGGAAGCCGATGTTACTGATTTGAAAGGGAAGGTCTTCAACCCGGTTACCAAGTTGAATGCCCAAGTCATCGCCGCTGTTGTAGGCAGCGCTCTCACGGAAGACAGAGTTGTTGATGGGAAGGTAGTAGCAGAGCAAAACCAAGCCAACATGACTCTTCCCTATCGGGTACGCTTGAACTTCGATGCTTCTTTTGTGGGTCGCGATCGCCTGCGCATTCGTCTCCAAGCTCGCAACGCTGTGACTGAGTTCTTTGATGGGGATCCCGGCCTTGAGTTTGGCGGTGGTGGCGGTGGCACTTTCACCCTGGCCAAGCTGATCTACCAATTCCCAGCTTTCAACCGAGCAGCTACCATCTACACGGGTATCGTTGGCTCAGGTGTGTTCGATGTATTCAACTACAGCACACCCTTCGAAGCTCTCTCCGACTTTGCTGATGCTCCCAACTCCACGGCGGACGTGCCAGGTGGAGCTCTGTTTGGCTTCCGCTACCGACTCTCGGATCAACTACGCTTGGCCTACAGCTACAGCACCAGGAACGCTCAAGCCTTGGGCAAGGGCTTCGGCGACAGCGGTATAACCGGTAGCGACAGTGCCCACGCGGTGGAGCTGGGCTTCCTGCCGAATGAAAATCTAGAGATTTACCTGCAGTTTGCCAGTACCTATCTGCAGACGGCAAACGATGGCCCTGAGTTCTTGGCCAACGGTACAGCTCTTTTCCGTGGCCCTCTGAGAGTAACCAATGTGTCCACCTCTGCACAGGTGAACGCCTTTTCTGTGGCTGCCAACTGGGAGATTACCCCCCGCGTCATCGTATCTGGCTGGTTTACTGCTGGCAATGTGGATTACAACTTGCCCAATGTGGTACCGGCTGGCACCATCGATCCGGGTGATGAAGATTTTAACGGATTCCTGTTTGGCTTCGCCTTCCCAGATCTGTTCATTGAGGGTGCTCAGGGCGGTGTGGTGTTTGGCCAACCAATTGTCAGCACCGAGGAGGGAGTTTTTGACAGCCGTCCTTTCATCGTGGATGTTTACTACAGCTTCCCGGTGAACGAGTACCTCACCCTTACCCCGGCAGCCTACTTTGTGAGCAATCCCAATGGTGGGCCTAGCAAGTCTGGGGATACCGATCCAACCATCGGCGTGGGTGTCTTGCGAGCTGTGTTTACTTTCTAGTTCTTAAAATCCCTGCGCTGACATCCAAGTTGCTAAATAGGGATCCACTGGGTTGGATCCCTATTTTCTTACATCAGCCCCTCTGGGGGGATGAAAGCCTGGGCTTGACGTCAAGCTTGGGACAAAGCTAGGGATTACAAAAGGCACACTGAGCGGGATCCGCCCAAGGCTCTGCCACAGGCTCGGTGTGGGTGTGGGAACAGCGAGCACAGCCATATACCCAAGCCTTGGCCACGGGGGTGGGGGCGCCACATTGGCCGCAGGGCAGTCCAGAGACCGAGCGGATCTGCCAGTAGCCAGGAGTGCCGCAGGCCGGGCACAGGCTTTGGGCTTTGGCGATTAGGTTTTGGGTGGCGGCTGCGATGACTTGGAGCCGGGTTGGGTTGTACAGGGCCCGCATGTCGGTTTCCAGATGCAGGCCACCCTGCCGAGCCAGCAGCTCCCCCACCACCTGCTTCAGGGTTGCTTCGTCTTGGATTCCTTTGTGGATAACCTGGGGCTTTTCTGGCCGGTCGAGGGCGATCAGGGCATGCTGGGGAAAACCCGCCCTTTGGGCAAAGTCCAGCGCTTCTGCCCAGCTCTGCACCCAGCGATGGCTGAAATTGGTTTGGGTGCTCTCTGCATAGCCGACCAGCTCCAAGGGCTCCGCGCCGGGTTCAAAAACCCTGAGCATGACCCACTCCTGATTCCAAGGGATCCAAGGGATCTGGGGGTGGGGGCCAAAGGATCCCTCGCTGGCCAAAACCAAGGAGACGGGATGAGCTTGTCGAGCCCTTTCAATCTTCAGGCGCAGAGTCTGTAGGGGATCCCCCGGTCGGGGCCGCTCCCGCGAGAAGGTGCCCAGTTGGTCGGTGTCGAAAGCTACTACTTGAACTTGGATCCCCAAATGTTCGGCCAAGAGAGGGCCGATGACCTGCTCTTTGCGATGCATGGTTGCCAAGTAGGCGACCCGACCCTTCCATTGCATAGACTTAGACTTAACCTGGATCTGGCAAACGGATCCCGCAGCTTTGTGGCTCAGGCCAATTGGGGTTACTCAAACCAGGGGACTGGCCTCGAGCGGCAAGCCCAACTGGGCAACAGCCTCGGCCAAAGCCACCTCACGGCTGTCCACAAACCGCTCTGGGGGCAGCGGCAAATGCAGGCTTTCTAGGCGCTGCCGGATCCGACCTCTAGCTCCGACAATCCACACCTGTTTGCCCCGATCCAGGGCCTCGCGAATGGCATTTTCCAGGGATAGCGTCGCCGAAACGCCCAGCATCGGCACATCTGATAGATCCACCACCAGCGCTTGGCAGGAGGCCACCGCCTGATGTTGGCGGGAAATGGCTTGGGAAACCCCGAAGATCATCGGCCCGCTCAGGTAAAACAGCAACACCTGCCCGCATCCCTGGCGCAGCAATTCCCTCTCACGGGGAGTGAGATCCACCGCATCATCGGCATCGGTAATCGCTTTCACCTCTTCGGAGTGGATCTCGCTGAGGCGTTGAATGGTGAGCAAGTTGGCCACAAACACCCCCACCCCCACGGCAGCGATGAGATCCACAAACACCGTCATGAACATCACTCCGTACATGATGGCTGCCCCTTTGAGGGAAAGGCGGTGGGCCCGCTTGAGGAAGCTCCAGTCGAGGATATCCACCCCCACCTTAAAGGCGATCCCTGCCAGCACCGCCATCGGGATCCCTTGCGTGAGGGGAGCGGCAAACAGCACCACCATCAACAGAATGAGGGCGCGGGTGACGCCCGCCAGAGGGGTACGTCCCCCCGACTGGATATTCACCACCGTGCCCATGGTTGCCCCTGCTCCCGGCAGCCCTCCCATGAAGCCGGACACCAAGTTAGCGATCCCCTGCCCGATCAGCTCTTGGTCGGAGTCGTGGCGGGTGCGGGTGAGGTTATCAGCAATGACTGCCGTTAAGAGGGTGTCGATGCAGCCCAGCATCCCCAGCACCACCCCATCCAGCACCAAGTTGGCCAGGGAAGCAAAGGGCAACTGCGGCCACTGCAACTGCGGCAAACCGGTGGGGATAGGGCCAATGCGCCGCAAATCCCAATCGGCCATGAACAAGCTGGCCACCAGCGTTCCCAACACCAAAGCCACCAACTGCGGCGGCACCACCCGTCGCCAGGGCTTGGGATAGCCAAAAAGGATGGCAAGCGTCAGCAGCCCCAGCCCCAGCTCTGGCATCTTGAGGTTGAGCAGGTAGGTCGGCAGGTTCTGCACCGCCCCAATCACTCCCCCCTGGCTGGCGTGGCCCAAAAGCGGCGGGATCTGCAGCAAAATCATGATCCAGCCGATCCCGGACATAAAGCCGGAAATAACGCTGTAGGGCATGAGGGTGATGTATTTACCCAGTTTCAGGGATCCAAACAACACCTGAAACAAGCCCCCCAGCATCACCACGGTGAAGGCCGGCCCCAGCCCCTGCTCCGGGTAACGAGCTGTAACATTAGCAACCACCGCCGTCATCATCACAGTCATCGGCCCGGTGGGTTCGGAGATAAGCGTGGGCGTACCCCCAAACAGAGCCGCAAAAAAGCCCACACACACTGCTCCGTACAAGCCCGCCACCGGCCCTGCCCCCGAAGCCACCCCAAAGGCCAAAGCCATCGGCAAGGAAACAATCGCCGTCGTCAACCCGCCGAACAGATCCCCGCGCCAGTTGTCTAGGCTCAGACGTCGGTGCCAACCCAGAAATCTCTTGCCGCCGGCCTGTTGTTCTTTCGCTTGGCTCAGCATGCCCCAAAGCCCTCCACGCTATGGGCAGCCTATCATTGAACGTTACTATAGAGATCATGCTAGAGAATAGATTTTCTTCTATAGGTTCCCTCAAGGATTCCCCTCCAAGCGAGGGCATGGGGCTTGAGCCGGTAGAGTTGTGTAAACTACCCGACACCCGCGCTATGCGCAGAGTGCGAGCTTTATCCCAATCCCTAGCGGCCCCAGAGGACAGCTAAGTTTCGGAATTTCAGGCGAGTTTACAGTCGCCCCAAGG
>NZ_JANSIN010000043.1:0-21886 GCF_047462115.1 Synechococcus sp. R50.1
GTTTGGAAACAAACAGAATGCTATCGCTGCATAGTTGAACAGTGATGTTCAGCAGTGTTCAGCGTAAATGTATCAGATTCATGATGGCCCAATAAGGGATCCCCACAGCAATGCTATCGCTTCTGACCATTCCACCGTAGCTCCGTAGGTATCGCCCGTGTGTCCTCCCAACTGGCGGTAGATCCAGTAGCCCACGGCCCAAGCCCCCAGGGCGGATCCCAGCGTCCAGAGCAGCAAAGGGGGCCAAGCCAAGATCCCAGCCCAGCCCAACCCCCCGGTGATGGCCAGCACAAGCAGAGTGCCCGGCCACAGGGATCCCGGCAGGGAAGTGGAGTCTTTGAGGAAGCGGGCGGATCCCTGCTCTCGCAGATAGGGGTACAGGGCAATGGCGAGCAACTGGCCCCAACGCCCCCAGGCGGGCACCAGCAGCAAGAGGGGCCAAGCTCGAACGCTGCTCAGGGCAGCAAATTTCAGCAGCAGCAGCAGCACCAAGGCCAGTACCCCATAGGCCCCGGTGTGGCTATCGCTCATCACCTGCAGACGGCGACGGGATCCCTGCAAGTCAGATTTTTGCCCATCCTCAGTTGACCGTTCCGGATCCCCTTTGTAAGGATTCTTGTGGACATTGATCGCCAAGCCATCGGCAGTATCGGCCACCCCGTCCAGGTGCAGCCCACCGGTCAAGAGAACCCACAGGGCCAAGAGCAAAGCGGCCCGCACCGGATTGGGGAAAACCTGCAGCAGGATCCCAGCCAGGGAGAGGATCCCGCCCAGCAACACACCTACCCCCGGCAGCCAGGCGGCAATGCCCTCAAACGACAACTCCCCCACCCACCCCAGAGGCAGGGCCGTGTAGAAGGTCAAAGCTGCCCAGAAGCGCCGCAATCGCTCAGTCCTTGAGTCTGTGTAAAGGGATCCGCCAATCCAGCCCTCTGGGAGAGAAAATAGGAATCCTTGCGAACGGTGCGCCCCACCACAATGGTGAGCTTGACAATGGTGAGCTTGGCCACCAAAGCTCCGATGGCGCCCACCGCGGCCAACACCAGAAAGAGGGCTGCTTTTTCAGAAAGACTGGGATCCGCGGAGTCTGGTTCGAGTTCATGCTGAAGATCCTCCATCGCGCGGGTTGGCAGTTCCAACTCAGTCTGCCTTAGGGGGCCGGGAACTCTCTTGGATCCCTTGCCCCGGCTCTCCCTGAGAGCTAGAAGGAATGGGCCCCAGAGTCACCGGATGTATTCCTTCAACACGCTGTTGCGGTTGGGGTGGCGCAGCTTGCGCAGGGCTTTGGCCTCGATCTGCCGGATCCGCTCGCGGGTGACATTAAAGATCTGGCCGATCTCCTCCAGCGTTTTCATGCGGCCATCATCCAAGCCGTAGCGCAACTTCAACACATCCCGTTCGCGAGCGGTGAGGGTTTCCAAAACGCTTTCCAGATCTTCTCTGAGCAAGACTTTGGCCACCCGATCCTCCGGCGTCTCCCCCTCTGACTCGATAAAGTCTCCCAGCCGAGAATCCTCTTCCTTGCCGATGGGGGTTTCCAAAGAGATGGGGAGCTGGGCCGACTTGGCGATAAAGCGCAACTTCTCGATGGTGATCTCCATGCGGGTGGCGATCTCCTCTTCGGTGGGCTTACGGCCCAATTCCTGGGAAAGCAACTTGGTCACCTTTTTGATGCGGGAGATCGTCTCGTAGAGGTGGACGGGCAGGCGAATGGTGCGGGATTGGTCGGCAATGGCACGGGTGATGGCCTGTCGAATCCACCAGGTGGCGTAGGTGGAGAACTTGTAGCCCTTCTCGTGGTCGAATTTCTCGGCTGCCCGGATCAGGCCCAGGGATCCCTCCTGAATCAGATCTTGAAAAGACAGGCCCCGGTTCATGTACTTTTTGGCGATGGACACCACCAAACGCAGATTAGACTGCACCATCTTTTCTTTGGCCCGCCGCCCCCGATGCAACCGCCGCCGAAATTCCGGCAAGGACATCTTGACCTCTTCTGCCCAGAGGGTGTCCGGCACCTCTTCTGGGTCTGACCAGAGGCCCATACGCTGAAAAACGGCCTCGCGAGCGCGCTCTAGCTCCAGCAGATCGGCAATTTTTCGGGCTAGCTCGATTTCTTCATCGGCCCGCAGCAGCCGGATACGCCCAATTTCTTGCAAATAGACCCGGATAGAGTCATCGGTGTAGGGCTTTTTCTTACTGGCCGCCTTGCGCTTTGAGCGACCTTTGGCACCGGCGGCGGCAGTCTCTCCATCCTCCTCTGCTGCCTCTTCGTCGTCGTCATCCTCATCAAAAGCATCAGTGTCACCGGTATCCAGTTCGCTCTCGAGGGTATCTGTCTCCGTGTCCAACTCCAGGGTGCCAGAAGGTGGATTTTCCAGATCCGATTCGAGAAGAGCTGTTTGACCAGATTTCACCAATTCCTTTGCTTGAGCCATGCTGAGTTCCTCGTGATCCTAATCACAGACAACTAAAGGTGACTAAGGGAGCTTAGACGCCAAAGGGAGAGGAGCAAGTTGCAGCCCTGCTGCATCCCACAACGCCAGAGTGAGGGAGCCGATATCCGCAAGCCAAAGCCTGAGTTGCCCTAGGCAAGCCTGCCCGCTTCTGGATAACCGATTGCTCGGGTCAATCTGGAAGCAGATATCGCTCATGGGGCTCAACTGAACTGGCGCAAGACCCGTCATCTTGGTGGGCGGAACCTCTCAAGATGGCGAGAGGTGGATCTTTCTCTTCGCCAATCCTGCGACGGGGTGCGAGGCACTTCACTGGGGGGGCGGAACATTCAGCACCTCAACCACTCCAACCTGCGAGGAGAAGATCGCTCTACAGCAGGCAGCAAACGACTCTGGGGGGAGCCTTTGCGAGCAACTGTAGCCGTTCACACCAAAACGTCTTCCCTAAATTAGCCCGACCTGGGGGAAACAGCAACGGGGCAGGCAAAGAAAATGTTAAATTCACCTCAACAATGGCCAAGATGGGATCCCTGGCCCCTCGGTCTAGTCCGGGCAAATGGCTCGATGCTAACCTAAATCAGACTTGAGGTCGCTTTGCACTCTGCCTGTCTTTGACTTCTATGACCCATCCCTTCCTGCACTGTCTCCAGGAACGTGTAATTGTCTTCGATGGGGCGATGGGATCCTCCCTGCAAGCCCAGAACCTGACCGCAGCGGATTTTGGTGGGCCGGAACTGGAGGGCTGCAATGAGATGCTGGTGCTGACCAAGCCGGAGGCGGTGGAACAGGTGCACCGGGGCTTTCTGGAGGTGGGGGCAGACGTCATCGAGACCAATACCTTTGGGGCTACCTCCATTGTTTTGGCCGAATATGGGATCCCGGAAAAAGCCTACGAGCTGAACGTGGCGGCGGCGCGACTGGCCAAGCGGGTAGCAGCCGAGTTTGCGACGCCGGAAAAGCCCCGTTTTGTGGCCGGCTCCATTGGCCCCACCACCAAGCTGCCCACCCTGGGGCACATCAGCTTTGATGAGATGCGGGCTGCCTACGAGGAGCAGGTGCAGGGGCTAGTTGACGGTGGGGCGGATCTGCTGATCATCGAGACCTGCCAGGACATTTTGCAGACCAAGGCGGCCCTGGTGGCCGTGCAGCAGGAGTTTGCCCGACGCGGGATCCGCCTGCCGGTGGTGGTGTCCCTCACCTTTGAGGTACAGGGGACGATGCTGGTGGGCACGGAGATCGGGGCGGCCCTGGCCATCCTGGAGCCCTATCCCATCGATGTGCTGGGCCTCAACTGTGCCACTGGCCCAGACAAGATGGTCGAACACATCCGCTATCTGTCCCGCCATTCTCCTTTCCCCATCTCCTGCATCCCCAACGCTGGCCTGCCGGAAAACATCGGCGGCAAAGCCCACTACAAGCTCACCCCGGAGCAGTTGCGCTTCCACCTGGAGCATTTTGTGCGGGATCTGGGGGTAGCGGTGGTGGGAGGGTGTTGCGGCACCCGTCCCGAGCACATTGCCGCCTTGGTGGAAGCTGTGCAGGGGCTGCGGCCCAAACGTCGTAGCATCGAACGGATCCAGGCTGCTGCCTCGATTTATGCCCCTCAGCCCTACCTGCAGGAGAACTCTTTTTTGATCATCGGCGAGCGGCTGAATGCCAGCGGCTCCAAAAAGATGCGGGAGCTGCTCAACGCCGAAGACTGGGACGGCCTGGTGGCCCTAGCGCGGGAGCAGGTGCGGGAGGGAGCCCACATCCTGGACGTGAATGTGGACTACGTGGGCCGGGATGGCGTGCGGGATATGCGGGAGCTGGTGTCCCGGCTGGTCACCCAAATCCAAATCCCCCTGATGCTGGACTCCACCGATTGGCAAAAGATGGAGGCGGGCCTCAAGGTGGCGGGAGGCAAATGTCTGCTCAACTCCACCAACTACGAGGATGGGGAAGAACGTTTCCTAAAGGTGCTGGAGCTGGCCAAAACCTACGGCGCCGGGGTGGTCATCGGCACCATCGACGAAGAGGGCATGGCCCGCACCGCCGACAAGAAGTTCCAGATTGCCGAGCGGGCCTATCGCCAGGCGGTTGAGTACGGGATCCCGCCCTACGAGATTTTCTTTGACCCTTTGGCCTTGCCCATTTCCACCGGCATCGAGGAAGACCGTAGCAACGGAGCAGCCACCCTGGAAGGGATCCGCCGTATCCGCCAGGCTTTCCCGGAGACCCACATTCTCTTGGGCATTTCCAACATCTCCTTTGGGCTCTCGCCGGCAGCCCGCGTGGTGTTGAACTCGGTGTTTTTGCACGAGTGCCGCGAGGCCGGCCTGGATGCCGCTATCGTCAGTGCCGCCAAGATCCTGCCCCTGAACAAGATCCCCGAAGAGCAGCAGCAGGTGTGTCGGGATCTGATCTGGGATCGGCGGCAGTTTAACGCTGTTCGCGTTAGCGGGACGGAGTCCTCGGGCATTTGCACCTACGATCCTCTGGCGCGGCTGACGGAGCTGTTTGCGGGAGTTTCCAGCCAAGAGCTGCGGGCAGCCAGATCCCTGGCCACGCTGCCTCTGGAGGAGCGGCTGCGGCGGCACATCATCGACGGCGAGCGGATTGGCCTGGAAGAAACCTTGGCGGAGGCACTGCAGAAATATCCTCCCCTGGAGATCATCAACACCTTTTTGCTGGACGGCATGAAGGAGGTGGGGGAGCTGTTCGGTGCCGGCAAGATGCAACTGCCCTTTGTGCTGCAGTCGGCAGAAACCATGAAAGCGGCGGTGAAATACCTGGAGCCCTTCATGGAAAAGGTGGGAGGGGAAGTGTGCAAAGGCACTCTTTTGATTGCCACCGTCAAGGGGGATGTCCACGATATTGGCAAAAACTTGGTGGACATCATCCTCACCAACAACGGCTACAGGGTAATTAACTTGGGCATCAAGCAGCCGGTGGAGAACATCATCGAAGCCTATGAAAAGAGCAAGGCCGACTGCATTGCCATGAGCGGCCTGTTGGTGAAATCCACGGCCTTTATGAAAGAGAATTTGGAGGTGTTTAACGAGCGGGGCATCACGGTTCCCGTCATTTTGGGAGGGGCGGCCCTCACCCGCCGCTTTGTGGAAGAAGACTGCTGCAAGACCTACAAAGGCCAGGTGATCTATGGCCGCGACGCCTTCGTCGATCTCCACTTTATGGATCGGCTGATGCAGGCCAAAGCTGCCGGACGCTGGGACGACCGGCTGGGTTTTCTGGATGACTTGGAGCAGGGATCCCCCTCTGCCAATGGCCAGAAAGAGGCTTCTTGGGTTCCAGAGGAAACGGATCCCAGCCTGCCCCCTGCGGAGACCACCGTGGGAGCTGCTCCCGCCCTCACCCTCTCCGAGTCCCAAGACACCCGCCGCTCTGAAGCCGTTGCCCTGGAGACCGAGCGACCCATCCCGCCTTTCTGGGGATCCCAGGTTCTCACCTCAGATCAGATCCCTTGGCCGGAAGTCTTCTTCTACATCGACAAGCAGGCCCTGGTGGCCGGACAATGGCAGATTCGCAAGCCCCGCGACCAGTCGGCGGAGGAGTTTGCCGAGTTTATCGCCACCCAGGTGGATCCGGTGATCGAGCGCTGGAAGGAGCGAATCCTGGCTGAGGATCTGCTGCACCCCCAAGTGGTCTACGGCTATTTCCCGGCGCAGGCAGAGGGGAACACTTTGATCCTCTTCGACCCGGCCAGCTTCCCCGAGCTGTTTTCCCTGGAGCCAGGCTCCACCACCTATTTCCAACTGCCCACGGTGGAGCGCCCGCAACTCTCTCCAGGGGTGCGGGAATTGGCCCGCTTCACCTTCCCCCGCCAAAAAACCGGCCACCGCTACTGTATCGCTGACTTCTTTGCCGATCGCTCCACTGGCCTAGTAGATGTCTTCCCCATGCAGGCGGTTACGGTGGGCCCAGAGGCCACCGCCTATGCCCAGCGCCTCTTTGCCGAGGGCCAGTACACCGACTACCTGTATTTCCACGGCCTGACCGTGACCTTGGCAGAAGCCTTGGCCGAGTGGTGCCATGCCCGCATCCGGCGGGAGCTGGGGTTTGGCCACGAAGATAGCCCCGACATCCGCAAGATCCTGCATCAGGGCTATCGGGGATCCCGCTATAGCTTCGGCTATCCGGCCTGCCCCAACATTGCCGACCAACGGATTCTGCTGGAGCTGCTCCAGGCCGAGCGCATTGGCCTGACCATGGACGAGAGCGATCAGTTGGATCCGGAACAGTCCACCACCGCCATCGTTGCTTACCATCCGGCAGCCCGCTACTTCAACACTTAGGCTTAGGCCCTCATCTCCAACCTCTCTCAGGGGGAGAGGGGGAACTGTCGAGAACGGCTAGCGGGATCCCAGGCGGGAGCGGCTGTTCGCGTCAGCGGTGCGGAGCACTCCGCAGGGGGAAGCCCACGACCAAGATCAAGGTAACCAGAATGATCAAGGTGGAGAGGGCATTGATTTCCGGGGTAACTCCTCGTCGCGCCGTGCTGTAAATCAAAATCGGCAGGGTCTGGCTTTCGGGGCCACTGGTAAAAAAGGAGATGACAAAATCATCTATCGAAAGGGTAAAAGCCAGCAAAGCGGCAGCTTGGATCCCTGGCATGGCCAAGGGCAAGGTGACATAGCGTAGCTTTTGCCAGGTGTTTGCATAGAGGTCATAGGCGGCTTCCTCCAACGCAGGATCCAAAAGTTGGAGACGGCTGCGCACCACAATAGCCACAAAAGCAATCTGAAACGTAATGTGGGCCAAGATCATCGTCCCCAAGCCCAGCTCAAAGAGGCCCGTGTAAAAGCGCACAAACTGGTAGAACAGCAGCAGCGCGATGGCCATCACAATATCGGGGACGATCACCGGCAACAGCATCAGCCCCTGCACCGCCTTTTTGCCGGGGAAGTGGTAGCGGTAGAGACCATAGCCCAGCAGGGATCCCAGCAGCGTGCTGACCAGGGTGCTGACCAACGCCAGGACGAGGGTATTTTGCGTGGCCTGCCAGACCAGGGCATTCTGAAACAGGGAAAGGTACCAATCGAAGGTAAAACCTGTCCACGCCAGGCCAAAGCGGGCTCGGTTAAAGGAGTAGACGGCGATCAGCAGAATTGGCAGGTAGAGAAAGCCATAGATGGCATAGCTCACGCCCCGCAGCCAGGTGGGTATCCTTGCCAACATTCGGCCAACATTCGTGTGTGGTATCTCAGTTGTCTCTATCCCACTGTAGAGCAGACCGCCAAAATTGCAGCAACTCCCTAGGCTTTATACACCCGCCTACAACCCTGTCCATCACGCTAAAGTCCGTTATCAATGGGATATCAATGTGAGGTTATCTGTGGCTGGATTTGTTGAATTGATGATGGGATCCCTGAAGCTGTAAAGACGGCAATCAAAGAACGTGAGCCAAACGAAATGTTTTGCTGTTCGCGTTAGGGGGACGGAGTCCTTGCCTTATTCGGGCAACCCGATACCTGTGACTGGGAAATTGGCAGCACAGGCATTCCCCAACGCCGGCAGTGGGCACTTCCGCGGGGATTGCTAAACTTAGGCTCGGAGTGGTGTGAAAAAGCTGCAACCCATGCCCAAAAGCAGTTCTGGTCGTCTTCGAGAAAAACAAAATCCAGAGGAACCGCACGCGAAAACCAAGGGTATGTCTCGGCCTGTCGGTCGCGTCAGCGGGACGGAGTCCAAACCGTTGCGGTGGGGCAATACAGCCTACTGGGAGGCGGTTGGGTTGATGTTGCTAGGGATCCTGCTGATCGTTTATCGCTGGCGGGGCACCCTGCTGATGTTGATCAATCCCGGCTACGTGAATGTGGCGCTGTTGGCCGGGCTGTGTCTGTTGGGCTTGGGGATTGGCCGTTGGCGAGGAGCCAAAGTCCCTTCTTCTGAAGTCCATTCCTCGCTACTGGGGCCGCGGCTGGGCGCAGGACTGTTGATCCTGACGGCCCTGCTGGGGTTTTGGGTCGAGCCACGCCCGCTCTCCAGCCAAACTGCCCTCAACCGAGGGGTATCTCCCTATCTGGGAGCATCTCGTAGCCAGCCGCAGGCTTTTCGCCCCAAGCTCGACCCGCGTCAGCGTACTCTGCTGGACTGGGTGCGCACCTTGGATGTTTACCCGGATCCCTACACCTATGAAGACCAGCCGGTGCGGGTGCAGGGGTTCGTCATTCCTGACGAGCGACCCGACCACTTTGTTATTGCTCGGTTTTTGGTTAGCTGCTGTGCTGCCGATGCTTACCCTGTGGGCTTGCCGGTGCGCTGGCCAGAGGCAGAGCAGTTAACTGCCGACAGTTGGCTGCGTCTGGAGGGGCGCATGGCTGTGGAGCAGCGGGATGGCCAATCTCAGTTGGTAATCGCTGCCGAGCAGGTGGAGCCGATACCGGTGCCGCCAAACCCCTATGCCGACGAATAAGAGCAGGCGCTTAGATATCGGTTTAGATATCGGTTTCGCTCAGCTTAGCGCTCAGGTAATCGAAGGGCTCGGCCACAAAGCTGTAGTCTTCGCCAGAGCCAAGCAGCTCCAGGGTGCGGGTTTTCATGTTTTGAATGCCAATCACCGTCGGGGCGATGGGCACACCGAGGGAGTTGTAGGTCTCCCGTAAGCCGGCCAAGACTCGCTCATCCAAAATGCTGTTGTCGGCAGCCACCAGCGCGTAGGAAGCGTAGCGCAAGAAGTAGTCCATATCCCGCAAACAGGTGGCATAGCGGCGGGTGGTGTAGGCGTTGCCTCCCGGACGAATGAGATCTGGCACCTGGGCGAACATGGCCGCAGCAGCCGTTTTGACGATATCCACCGAGTTGAGATTGATCACGTTCACGGCCTTGATGCGCCGCAGCCCCGAGTCATAAAAAGCCTTGAGCGCATCCATTGCCTCCCGATCCAAGTAGCGGCCCGTCAGGTCGTAGGTTTTGATCAGTGTGGTTACGGCATCCCGCATATCCCCAGCTCCATTCTTGTGACTTTATTTTGTAAAGTAGCTTGAGATGAAAAAATGAGAAGAGATTTTGCCGGACAACATCCAAAGGTCAGCCCTGGAGAATTGAACCAGAGCCCGGCAACGGCAACGCTTCAGGCTCCCCTTCGCCCTCAGAAGTTTAGCATGCGGGGGTTTCTTTCCCACTTCCCTCTGAGACAATGGCCAATGTTGTTACAAAAATGTAACCTTTCTGCAACACTCTAGGGATCCGGCGACAACACCCGCAGCGGCTTGAGCTGGCCTGCCTGACCATACCCCAAGCCCAAAAACTTGCCCGCCTCGTCCAGCACCCGCAAAGTAGGGGCATCGACAACAGGCCGGTCGAGGAGAATGGCCCGACCCTGCAGCCACTGCTTCGCTTCGGCGGAAGAGAGCTGTACCGCACCCCAATCGGCAAATCCCCACTCGATGGGCAGCAGGGCAGCAGCGGGATCCCCGGATCCCTGCCATCTCTCCAGCGGCAGGCTTTCTGTGATGCGAAAGGGGCCACTTTGCAGCCGTCGCAGCCGGCTCATCAGCCCTCCACAGCCCAATTTTTCCCCCACATCGCGGGCAAGGGCACGAATGTAGGTGCCGGGGCCACAGGCAATTTCTAGATCCACTTCCGGAAAGTCTCCGGCTCGCCAGCCCAGGATGCGCAGTTGCCGAATGACCACCCGTCGGGGTTCCAACTGGAGTTCTGCAGCCTCTACGCCGGCCCGGGCCAACTGGTAGAGCTTTTTCCCCTGCCGCTTAAGGGCGCTGTAGAGGGGCGGTACCTGCCAGATCTCGCCGGTAAACTCCCGCAAACACTGCTCCACCTGCTCGCGACTCAACCCAGGACAAGGGGATCCCACCCGGATCTGCCCTTCGGCATCGTCGGTGTCGCTGCGCTGTCCCAATCGGAAGGTTGCTTGATACACCTTATCCCCCGACAAAAACGACAAAAAGCGTGTTGCCCGTCCCACCGCAATCGGCAAAACCCCCGTTGCCGCCGGATCCAAGGTGCCCCCATGCCCCACCTTGCGGGTGCGCAAGACCCGCCGCACCACTGCCACACAGTCGTGGGAGGTGAGCCCCGCCGGCTTGTCCAGGTTGAGAAAGCCCTCCAGGGATCCCATGCCAGGCATAATATGCATCAACAGTTAAGATTTGTAACTGAGCTGCCCCAGCGCTTAACATGGGGTTAACTTCCGTCTCCAAGTTTGAAGCACCTATGGCTCAGTCTGACCTGTTCTTTCAGCCTATCTGGCAACGCCTCCTGATGATTGCCCCCTTTTTCCTGTGGGGCTCAGCAATGGTGGTGATGCGAGACGCCCTCTCCGAGACCACCCCCCTCTTTATTGCCATTCTGCGGTTGTTGCCGGCAGGGATCCTGGTTCTGGCCTTTCGGCTCTGGCAGGGGCGGGGTTCTGCGTCTCACGCCTGGCATCCCAGAGGGCTGCGCGGCTGGCTATGGGTGTTGGCGTTTGCGCTGGTGGATGGCACATGTTTTCAGGGATTTTTGGCCCAAGGGCTGAAAGAGACAGGGGCGGGCCTGGGATCCGTGCTCATTGACTCGCAGCCGCTGGCGGTGGCTTTGATGGCCACCTGGTTTTACCGCGAGCGGATGGGATCCCTGGGCTGGCTGAGCCTGGGGCTGGGAGTTTTCGGCATTGGCCTCATCGGCCTATCCGGCGAGGGATCCCTGCAGTTGGGGGCCGGCGTCGTTTGGATGTTGATGGCCTCCCTGTCGATGGCCATCGGCACCGTGATGATGCCCAAGGTGGCGGAGGTGGCGGATCCGGTGCTGGCGACGGGCTGGCACATGGTGTTGGGCAGCCTGCCGTTGATCCTGCTGTCAGCACTAACAGAAACCCAGCAATGGCAACACCTGAGCGGGATCCACTGGCTGGGCCTTCTCTACGCTTCGGTGATGGGGAGCGCCTTGGCCTATGCCCTCTTCTTCTATTTCGCCTCTCAGGAAAACCTCACCGAGTTCAGTTCCCTGACCTTCCTCACCCCCATCTTTGCCCTGCTGTTTGGCAGCACCTTTCTGGGGGAATCGCTGACGCGGCTGCAATGGCTGGGAGTGGGCATCACTCTGGTCTGTGTGTACTTGATTAACCACCGGCAAGAATGGCAGGAGCGCCTCCACCTGGGCTGGAAAGGGATCCTCTCAGAGCTGGGTTTAGACTGGCTGGTGAGCGCCTTGAGCACCGTCGAGATCCGCGATGGCAACCCCGACTGATCAAAGCTTGGGCAGGGATCCCTTAGGGGGGCAAGAACCCCATGGCCTCTCTCACCCTTTGTAGCGTTTGCTCGGCGATGGCCCGGGCCTTAGCGGCATTCTCCCGAATCAGAACGAGCAGGTGGTCGGGGTTGCTCCACAGTTCCCGGTAGCGCTGCTGAATGGGCTCCAGGGCAGCGATGATGCTGTCGGCAAGGAGGGGCTTGAACTGCCCCCACCCCATCTCGGCACACTCAGCCGCCACCACCTCCTTGCTTTTGCCGGAGGTGAGCATGTAAATCGTCAACAAATTGTGGGCTTCGGGACGAGCCGGATCGTCAAAGGCAATGCCCCGAATGGGGTCGGTCTTGCATTTTTGGATCTTCTTGCGGATGGTATCCGGGTCATCCAGCAGATGGATACGGCTGAAATCCGAGGGATCCGACTTGGACATCTTGCGCGTACCATCGGTCAAGCTCATTACCCGCGCCCCCTCCGGACGAATCAGGGCCTCCGGGATCAAAAACACCTCTCCAAAACGGTCATTGAAGCGGCGGGCAATATCCCGACACAGCTCAATATGCTGCCGCTGATCCTCCCCCACCGGCACATACTTGGGCTGGTAGAGCAAAATATCTGCCGCCTGCAAAATCGGGTAGCTGAACAAGCCAACGCTGGTCTCCTCCCCCTGTTTTTCCTTCTTCTCCTTGTATTGGATCATGCGCTCCGCCCAGTTCATGGGGGTGATGGTGTTGAACAGCCAGGCCAGCTCCGTATGGGCAGGCACGTGGGACTGGACGAATAGCACGCAATGCTCCAGGCTGAGACCGCAGGCCAAATAAAGGGCAAACAGCGAACGGGTTCGCTCCCTCAGCAGCTTAGGATCCTGAGGAACGGTGATGGCGTGTTGATCGACGATGCAAAAAAAGTTCTCGTAGTGCTCCTGCTCGGCCACCCAATTCTTAATCGCCCCCAAGTAATTGCCCAAATGCAGTTCGCCAGAGGGCTGAATGCCAGAAAGGGTGCGCGGCTTGGCCATAGGGAAAGCAGATCTCAAACGCCAACAAGACGGAGGACAAGAGCAAGGAAAGTCTTTTTCAGGATATCAAGAGAGGCGCAACCTGTTGGTTCATGATGGAAGGAAGATGCCCAACCGCACACCATGTCAGACTCTGAACCCGAACTGTTGCGTGCTGCCAACCACTATGTGCTGCTGATACCGGGCTTGCCGGAGCAATTTCTCAGCCCTGAGGAATTGCAGGAGTTTCTCGTGCGGCTGTTGCAGGAGCATCCCCACCTCGTGGATGCAGATCTGGCCCGCTATCCCACCCCTCAAGCGCAGGCACAGCGGCTGATCGACACCGCCTGTGAGATCGAAGTTTCCCCCGGCGAAACCGTGCAGTGGCATCCTGTGCGCCTGAGCAAGCGCTCCTCGACACGGTCTTAACAGGCTCGGAAGTTCCTTGGCCAAGCCGTTCGCAGCCTCGTTGCAGCAGCGTTGCAGTTCCCCTCCCGCAGGCATGGCAAAAACCTCACCAGAGGTGGGGCGGGCAGTACGGGGTTGTGTTTCGGATCCCGCCTTGGGCGTGATACAACGCAAGAGTAGAGATCCTTAGTCCTAAACTTAAAAGGGGTCAGCCATGCCGCGCAGCATGAAGAACGACAACTTCATTGACAAGACCTTCACCGTCATGGCCGATCTAATTCTGAAACTGCTGCCAGGGGTGAGTTCCGAGGAAAAGAAAGCCTTTGCCTACTACCGGGATGGCATGGCCGCTCAGAGCGAAGGAGAATACGCCGAGGCCCTAGAAAACTACAGAGAAGCCCTCGCCCTCGAGCAAGGGGAAGAAGACCGCAGCTACATTCTCTACAACATGGGCCTGATCTACCAGAGCAACGGCGAGCTTGACAAAGCCCTCGACCACTACCACCAAGCTCTGGAGTTAAACCCAAGACTTTGCTCTGCCCTGAACAACATTGCCGTATTGCTGCACCACAAGGGCGAGCTGAGCCTGCAAGCCGGGGATGAGGAAACAGCAGAGGCCCTGTTCAACGAGGCTGCCCAGTACTGGATTCGGGCCATTCGCATTGCGCCCAACAACTACATCGAGGCCCAAAACTGGCTGAAAACCACCGGGCGCGCCAACCTGGAGGTGTACTGAGCTTTCCTGCAGAAGGACTCCGTTCCGTTAACGCGAACGGTTGATCTCGGCTACCCTGGGCTAAGTCAAGTCGATAATCTGGGAGCCGGAGGAGAGGATGCTGAAACGGGAAGAAGTCCAACATGTTGCTCACTTGGCTCGTCTGGAGCTGACCGAGGAGGAAGAGATCCAGTTCACAGAGCAGCTAACAGACATCTTGGCCTACGTGGAGCAACTGAAGGAGCTGGACACGGAGGGGGTAGAGCCCACCTTTCACGTCCTGGACATGGAACTGCCCACCCGCCCCGATGAAGTTGAGCCCTACCCGGATATCGAAGGGATCCTGGCCAACGCCCCTGATCGAGCTGACATGTTCTTCAAGGTGCCTCGCATTTTGGAAGAAGAAGACTGACATGGGTCGGCAGGGATTCGAACCCTGGGCCAATCGGTTAAAAGCCGAGTGCTCTACCGCTGAGCTACCGACCCAAGTTTGCAGCTTTGTCATATTAGCAAAGCTTCTGTCACATTCGCAAAGGTTCTGGCCGTATCCCCAAAAATCTTGCTATGCTGGACTCAAGTCAACCCTGGGGCTGTAACGGTTTCGACGGGGTGGCGAACATGGGTTCATGATGCAGGTCGGGATTGAGCTTATCCCGTTACCACCAGGCTCAAAAAAGTACGTGCGAACAACGTCGTACCCTTTGCTCGTAAAGCAGCTGCTTTGGCTGCCTAAGGCTCAGTAACCGAAAACTTACTCTGAGCTCGAGGATCTGCTCACGACCCCGTTAAGTGGGCGGATCACAACCCCAACGGGTGCAGCTCTCTACTCCGGCTCCGTCGAGGGAGAGACTAAGATTAGGCGGAGAACTCCCATCGCCGGGATCCAAACGGCGATCCCCGCCTCGAGGGTCAAAGAGGCTAAACCTGTGAATGAGTGATCCCTCAGTACCCATCTCGGACACGGGTTCGACTCCCGTCAGCTCCATTTCCCAAAGTTGAACAATGCCCAGAAGTTCCTACACAGCAAGGCTTCTGGGCTTTTTGATATTCTTGACAGCCCACCCAAATCCGTTGGATCCCGATTCGGTCAGCGCGATGAGGGACAGGGGGTGGATATGGCGCTCACTGCTGGTTGGAATGACTCAAGCTGCAGCAGCCTTTGATCTTTGGCGGAGGCGGGGGCACATCCAAAGCCGGGTTGCACTCAAAGAAGCCCAGGGGCTTGAGCATAAAGCCGATGTAGCTAACCGGCATCACTGGCCAGTCCTCGGTGCGGGGGAAGTGATTGCAGCCAAAGCTATACCAGAGCACCAGGCGGGTGTTTTCCAGGGAGCGGTTCGCTTGCGTCCATTGCACCAGCCCTTCGCCACCGGGATGTTGGTTGGGGTAGTTCCCTGCTGGGAACTTCTCGCCGGGATGGTAGGGCGTGGCCCAGAGGTGGTGGGCCAGGTATCCTGCCCGTCGGTGCAGCCAAGAGTCGGGGTGGGCCAAAAGCTGGACGTTTTCCCCCGGCATCAGTTTGTAGGCCACCGGCTGTCCCAGGCGGTTGTGGCGATTGGGGTTGACAATCTTCCAATAGCGGCCCCGCAAGGGATCCACCGTTTGCCTAGCCTCCTGCTCGGTTTTGAGCAGGGTGGAGCGGGCGCGAAAGGCGTTGCCGTGAGGGTTATCCGGCCCCAGAGGCAGAGGTTCTGCATGCACTTCGTAGAGGGAATTGCACGGCCCATCCACTGCCATATCCAGGCGAACGGTGAAAAAGTGCTGGTGGTTGAGGCCAGACAATTGGGGTGCCACCAAGACGCCAAACTCCGGCTCTTCCCCCGGCAACGTGGCGCAAGTGTTGATGATGCCGGTGAGCTTGGCTTCAAACTCCAGCGTGCCATCCTGGTAGAAGTACCAGAAAAAGCCGTAGTCGTAGTTGCCAATGGTGGTGAAAAAGGAAAGCACCAACCGCCGCGAGCGCCGCACCTGCGCCCGTTCCGTGCGCCAGTCGGTGTGCTTCCAGAGCACCCCAAAGTCCTCCTCGTGCATACAGACGGCATTTTTCAAAAGCATGGGCTCACCGCTGTTGGTGGGCAGCCAGGCATCGAAGTAGTAGATTTCCCCCAGACAGTCGCAGCCCAGCTGCAGGGAATTGGCCTGCATGCCAATGCCGTATTCCCCCACATCGAAGGCATTTTTGCGACAGTGGGGATCCCGCGGATCCCCGTAGGGCACCACCATCTCGGCTACCGAAGCCCGATAGAGAATGGGGCGAAGGCGGCCTTGATCCTCGTAGCTCACCTGGTGGAGGACGAGCCCCTCTCGCGGGTTAAAGCTGATGCGCAGATCCCACTTCTGCCAGCGGATGTGGTGGCCGTCCACCTGGAAGCTCACCCCTTGGGGCTGAGTGATTTCTAGCGGCTTCAAGTCTTGGCGAAAATCTTTGAAAAACAGCTCGTCGAAGTTACCGGACTCCGGCGGCAAGGGCCACAGACCCCGATCCTCCACCTTGACAACTTGCATGCGGTTGAGGTCAATCCAGGGGTAGAGCCCCTCGATGGGGCGGGCATAGCCGTTGTCGCAAGGGGAAGTACGTAGGAAACAAAAGCCTCGCACCAGCCGCCGCCCTTCTTCTTCCGGGATCCCGAAGTAGCCCACCGTCCAGTAGTCCACCATCACCAAATCCACATCGGCAATCCCCCGCCGCTGCAGAGCCGCCAAAAATTGGGGATCCTCCTTGAGCAGGCGGTCGCAGGCGTACACCTCATCGTCGAGCAGAGGGGGCTGCACGCCCGCAATGAGCTGCCAAGAGCGCACCTGCTGTGTTGACAGAGAGACCACGGCTTCGTAGGTGTTGCCAGCGGCGGGATCCAACAGCACCACGAAAGCCTGCCGATCCCACGGCTGCCCCGGCTGCCAAGTTTCCATCCAAGGCCGATCCGGCTCGTGTAGCTGGATGGTTACAAAGCGCCACTGAGAACTGAGGGGCCGTTGCCGGCGCAGGATCTGCACCACCTGCCGCATTTCCTCGGCGCTAAGGGGATCCAAGGGGTGGCCTTGGGGCAATGAAGCCTGGCCAAGCAAAGCAGATTCACTCGACTGGCTATGTCGATCCAAACTGGGAGAAACTTTACAAACCACAGCAATAACCTTGAATTCTTCGGTTGGAAAATGATTGAGTTGAGCTAGGAAAAAATAGGGAGAAGTCTGCTGAGAAAGGTCAAAGGGATCCCTTCGCTCGCCATGCCGCGGGCCAGCCCATCAACCCAACTCAGAGAATCCAGAAAACCTAACAGCAGGCTAAACAGACTATCCTGTTGCCATCGCCAACATCGGGCAACTTTGCAAGAGATACCCGGGGAAAGGAAAACTTAAGCCAAAGCCCAAGGAAGTGAAGACAACCTCGGCCCTGCTAATTGTCCAGATCCAGATCTAGCAATCTTCTGTTTCCCCGTCCGCTAACCAAATGAAGAGGGCAACGGCACCTTGAGAAGCCGCGCCAGGGCGAACAGGAAACCGTCAACCCATCGGGAAAATCTGAATACAGGTCTTACTACAAATAAACCCAAACTCGAGAGCAGGAGAAGTTTTCTGTGATTAAACGTCAGGCTTAACGTTGCACAGGAAAGCATAAAAAAGAGAAAACGCTTCACGCAGGCTAAGGGCAGGATCACACCGAGAAGGCACAACCCAACGTTGACCTCTCCCGAAAACGCAAAAATGTCTCGAAACCTGCCCTGACCCTACCTGCCAGGGGGATCCCACCACTTGGGATCCGAAATGCAACTGACGATACTATAGCAGAGGCACCCCCCTTTCCCACAAGCCCGGCCCAAAGCCTCCCGGTCGCATCAGCAGGGTGTGACCCTAGGCCTTCTCCCCGTGAAGTTGAAGTCCAGCTCAAGTTGAAGGTTTGGTGTCGGAGAACACATATCTATATCGTAAGAGTTACCCTGAAGCCATGCTTAAGGTTAGGAATTTCTAACAATTCGAATAGTAGGATCCCTCACGTCTCCTGAAAATCGTCCACAATGAGGCAGGGCTTGCGGCAAATTAACCGTCTGGTGAGGGAGATGGCTTCAACTCGATACCGCCTGGTGCCGGTGCGGCCAGGAGACGGCAGCTTTCATCCAGAGCATCTCTATTTGGCCCTAGAAGCCACCCAACTGGGCTATTGGCAACTGGATCTGCGCACCTGGGAGTTGAGTGCTTCTCCCCAGTGCAAGGCCAAATACGGGCTGGATCCCGGCCAAGATTTCACCCTGGAAGTGTTTTTGCAGCACGTTCACCCGGAAGATCGCCAAAGGGTGAAAGAAGCTTTGCAGACGGCTGGGCCCAGGGCGGTAGAGGGGGATCCCAACTTTTCGGTGGAATATCGGGTTTACCAGGCCGACGGCCAGATGCGCTGGCAGCTTTCCCAGGGGGTTGTCCTGCTGGGGCCGAAAGGGGATCCCGGCCAGGTTGTCGGCGTGACCCTGGATATCAGCGAGCGCAAGCAACTAGAGGCCACCTTGGCTGAGCGGGAGCGTCGCCATCGCCAGATCCTGGAAGCCCTGCCCGACATGCTGCTTCGTCTGGATCGCCAGGGCCGCTGTCTGGAGTTCAAGCCGCCCAGCCATTTTTCTGTCCCCCATCCCCCTGCCTACTACCTGGGCAAAACTCCTGAAGAGCTGTTTCCTGATACCGGTTGCACCGGTGGGGCGGAACCCATAGCCCAAGCCATTCGCGAGCATCTGGAGCTGGCCTTGGCAACCCGGCAAGCTCAAGAGATCGAATACCCCTGCCCAGAGGGATCCCCTCAGCCCCAATATCGCCAGGCCCGCATCGTTCCCTTTGGGGAAGATCAAGTGCTGGTGATCATCAGAAACATCACCCCTCGCAAGCAAGCTGAGCTGAAACTGCAGCGGCAATTGCAGCGAGAAAGACTGTTTAATCAGCTCATTCAGGCCATCAACACCTCTCTGGACTTACCCACCCTATTTGATGTGGCGGTGCGGGAAGTGGGGGCAGTGTTGCAGGCAGCACGAGTTACCCTTTATCAGTACCTGCCCGCTGAGGCCGTGTGGTTGGGCATTGCCAGCCATAGCCGATTTCCTAATTTGCCCAACAATCTGAACCTGCGACTGCCGGATAGCAGGGATTTTATGGTTTTCGATCATTTGAAACGGCTGCAAATTTTTCATGTCCAGGATCCGGAGCAGATTGCCGATCCCTTTGCCATTTATGAGAAGCGAGAATACCAACTGGGCCCTTGGCTGGTGATCCCGGTGGCTTGTCAGGAACAAATGTGGGGCGGGCTATCGCTGCGGCGCCTGACCTCAGATCCGGATTGGCAAACCGACGAGATCGAGCTGGCCAAGGCTATCGGGGAGCACCTGGCGGTGGCCATTCAGCAGGCAGAGCTTTATCAAAAGCTGCAACAGACCAATGCCGAATTGGATTACCAAGTACGGGTGCGCAATGCAGAGCTCGAACAAGCTTACAACGACGAAGCGCTACTCCAGCTCATCACCGAAGAAATTCGCTCCACTTTGGACGAACAAAAAATCTTGGAAACGGTGGCCCGAGAACTGGCCCTGAGCTTGAACCTATCCAATTGCGCCATTGCCCTGTATGACCCAGAGCGGCAGGTCAGCGTTTTGGCGGTGGACTATTTGGCCGGAGAAGGGATCCGGCGCTTTCCCCTGGAGATCCCGTTTGCAGATTTTGCCGATGTGCTTCGTCAGCTCCGGCGCGGACAGCTTTGCCACTTCAGCAATCTCCATCACCCCTGCTGGCCTAACCATGACCGCTGTACCCTGATCGTCGCCCCCATCTGTGAAAAAAGGGATCTGGCAGGGCAAGACGAGGAACTGCTTGTTTTGGGGAATATTTGTGGATCCCGTCCACCGGGGCAGATATTTACCGAGCGGGAACAACGGCTTATCCAACGGGTAGCCGGCCAATGTGCCATCGCCATTCGCCAAGCACGTCTTTATCAGACAATTCAGCGTCAGGTGCGGCAGTTGCAGGAGCTCAACCAACTCAAAGATGAGTTTCTGCACATGGTCTCCCACGAAATGCGCACACCTCTCACCAACATGAAGCTGGCTATTGGGTTTCTATCTAAAGCCAACCTAACTGAGCGGGAAAGGCGCTACTTTCAAATTTTGGAGATGGAGACCAACCGCGAGCTGGAGTTAATCAACGACTTATTGGAATTGCAAGCCATCGAGTCCGGAAACAAAGTCCTCAGACTTACCTGTTTATCTCCCCAGGAAT
Organism: Synechococcus sp. R50.1; assembly: GCF_047462115.1. NCBI lineage: Bacteria > Bacillati > Cyanobacteriota > Cyanophyceae > Synechococcales > Synechococcaceae > Synechococcus > Synechococcus sp. R50.1. The sequence goes on from NZ_JANSIN010000043.1 coordinate 20,006, forward strand.
GGATCCCCAATCTTTGCGAGCCCTTCCGGCTGCGGGCTGCCCAACAGGGCCAACAGTTCCAGGTGGAATGGGATCCCGACCTTTGGCTCCTCTGCACGGATGAGAGCCTCTTGTCGCGGGTGGTCAGCGAGCTTTTAAACAATGCGTGTAAGTACACCCCCACTGGGGAAAGCATCTATTTGAGTGTGAGCCAGGCTAACTCCAATGGCCGTCCCGGCTGGCTGATCACGGTGCGCAATACAGGGGTGGAAATTCCTGCAGAAGCGTTGCCCCGCCTTTTTGAAAAGTTCTATCGCCTCCCCCAGTTGGATTGCCGCAACGCCGGGGGAACGGGCTTGGGTCTATCGCTGGTTCAAAAGGCAGTGGAGCTGATGGGCGGATCCCTGCGGGTGGAAAGCCACTCCCGGCAGGTGATGGTTCAGATGTGGTGCCCCCATCAGGGCAGCTTGTCGGAAACCCAAAACAGAGCCCAGCGCCTTGCGCAGGACTCGAACCTGCAACCATCGACTTAGAAGGTCGGTGCTCTATCCATTGAGCTAGCAAGGCCGAAGAAAAGGATGCAGAGCCATTATATCCCCGACCAAGTTCCCAATCCCCAACCCTGCCCACCTGCCTCTGGCTTGGATTTCCGCAGTGTTGTTTGGGCAAATTGCGCGGTTTGCCTTGGGGAGCCAGGGCGGGATCCCTTCACCATGGGAATGTTGGTTTTCGCTCAGGATATGAACGTCAAAGAGATCGTCTGCCAAGCTCTTGGAATGGGACGTCTGGGCGTCTCTCAGGAAACTTGACTGTACGGATAAGGAAGACTTGCAGACGGCAGATGCTTTGAGCAGATGCTTTGATCAGTGCCTTTTTGGATGGCGCTGTGCAGCGGGAGAGCCACAACTGGGCTCCCTGTGAATCGATCCCTTAAAATGGGCGAGCCGAAAGCAGAAAAGTACTCGTTTGAGTTCGAGGATCCCATGCAACCGAGCTATTGCGTCGGAGATAAGTCCAAAATGGGTGTTGAGGTGTCGAAAATTGGGATCCCCATGCCCTTGCTCCCTGATCCTGGCTCAGTTGGGCGAAAGAAAGCTTCTTCCGGCACTCAAGCTCTGTCTCCGGCAGCCAAGCGCCTGTTGCGCCTCTACCACGGCGGTAGCTTCATCTTTCTGGGCCTGTTGTGGCTGGTAGTCGGGATCCCCAGTCTCTGGGCTCTGCGAGCGGATATAGCCCGCCTGTGGGATTACTTTACTTGGACGGGCCTGCGATATGCCCTGTTTCACCGCCCAGGATGGCCGACTTTGGGGTTGTTGCTCTGTGTCAGCTTCACGATGGGGATCCTGATTGCCCAAAGCCGCTATGAGCTGTTCGGCCTGTATCCGGTGGAGCGTCTCATGCTGGAGCAGCAATCCCGCTGGATCCTGTCCTTGCCGGTATGGCATCCGCTGCGGCGCTGGTTGGTGCGCAGGTTGGATACTCAAGATTAGGTTTTGGCTGCTACTTGGGATCCCTGCCGGCACCGAGGCAAAATCTCGTTTGCGTGCGGGTAAACTACCCGACTCCGACCGCTAAAGCGTTACGGAGCAGGCTTTCAGTAGCCCTGAGCCTGCTCTGCTCTACCAGAGAACAAAACAGGCCCGAACCTGTAGGCTGGTTTACGACAGCCCCCAAGAGCGCAATCACATTCGCACCATTCAAATCCGCATCCCCTTCCCATCCACAGTGCCCACACTTGAACGACTTGCCACTGCGGTAGGACTTGCCCTGCTCAGGGTGGATGTGTAAGCACCGGTGACAGGTCTGCGACGTGTAAGCAGGCGGCACAAGAATCAGAGAAACCCCTGCAACCCTCGCCTTGTATTCCAGAAATTGACGTAGTTGGTAGAACGCCCAACTGTT
>NZ_JANSIN010000044.1:0-21048 GCF_047462115.1 Synechococcus sp. R50.1
GTTGCGTAGCAAAATCGCAGTGGGAAGCAGTTTAAGTGTGGGCACTGTGGATGGGAAGGGGATGCGGACTGGAATGGTGCAAACGTAATTGCGCTTTTGGGGGCTGCCGTAAACCAGCCCAGAGGTTCGAGTTTGTTTTGTTCTCTGGGAGAGCATAACAGGCTCAGGGCTACTGAAAGCCCGCACTGTACTGCGAAGCAGTCAGGGTCGGGTAGTTTACTGCCCTTGGCCCAGCATTGAGGGGATCCCTGCATTCCTTGAAGTTTTGAGAGGGAGGGCTACAAAACCCCTCCTGAAAATGAATTAGAGTGAGATCACACCGGAAGGACGAGTCCGTTATGCACCTGAGTGACATCACTCATCCCAACCAGCTCCGAAACCTGAACCTGAGCCAGTTGCGCAGCCTAGCCCGCCAGATTCGCGACAAACATCTGCAGACGGCTGCCAATTCCCCGGTCGGCTGTCATCTGGGGCCAGGGCTGGGGGTGGTGGAGCTGACCTTGGCCCTCTACAAGACCCTCGATCTGGATCGAGACAAGGTGATCTGGGATGTGGGGCACCAGGCTTATGCCCACAAAATGCTCACCGGCAGGTACCACAATTTCCACACATTGCGCCAGAAGGGGGGGATTTCCGGCTACCTGAAGCGCAGCGAGAGCCGCTTCGATCACTTTGGGGCGGGGCACGCTTCCACCAGCATCTCGGCAGCTTTGGGCATGGCCATCGCTCGGGATCGGCGGGGAGACAACTTCAAGGTGGTGGCCATCATTGGGGATGGTGCCCTGACCGGAGGCATGGCCTATGAAGCCATCAACCACGCCGGGCACCTGCCCAAGACCAACCTAATGGTGGTGCTCAACGACAACGGCATGTCTATTTCCCCCAATGTGGGGGCGATCCCTCGCTATTTAAACCGCCTGCGCCTCAGCCCGCCGGTGCAGTTTTTGGCCGACAGCCTAGAAGAGCAACTGAAGAACCTGCCCCTACTGGGATCCAGCCTCAGCCCAGAAATTGACCGCCTCAAGGAAACGGTGAAGCTGGTTACCGCTGTGCAAAACAACAAAGCCGGCATTATCTTTGAGGAGCTGGGCTTTACCTACGTGGGGCCGGTGGACGGGCACAACCTGGCGGAGTTGTTGGATGCCTTTGAGTTGGCCCACGGCATCTCCGGCCCGGTACTGGTGCATGTGGCCACCGTCAAAGGCAAGGGCTACCCGCCTGCCGAAGCGGAACAGGTGGGGTATCATGCCCAATCCCGCTTCGACCTGGCCACCGGCAAGCCCTACCCGCCCACCAAGCCCAAGCCCCCCAGCTACAGCAAGGTCTTTGGCCATGCCCTCTGCAAGCTGGCCGAGCGGGATCCCCGCATCATCGGCATCACCGCTGCCATGGACACAGGCACCGGCCTGGACAAACTGAAGGAAAAGCTGCCAGATCAGTTTGTGGATGTGGGGATCGCCGAGCAGCACGCTGTGACGTTGGCCGCCGGCATGGCCTGTGAGGGGATGCGCCCGGTGGTAGCCATTTACTCCACCTTTCTGCAGCGAGCCTACGACCAAATCATCCACGATGTCTGCATCCAAAAGTTGCCGGTCTTCTTCTGCTTGGATCGGGCGGGAGTTGTGGGAGCCGATGGCCCCACCCACCAAGGCATGTACGACATCGCCTATCTGCGCTGCATTCCGGAAATGGTGCTGATGGCTCCCAAAGATGAAGCAGAGCTGCAGCGCATGGTGGTGACCGGGATCCAGTACACCAAGGGCCCCATCGCCATGCGTTACCCGCGCGGATCGGGTGTAGGGGTGCCTCTGGCAGAAGAGGGGTGGGAACCCCTGCCCATCGGCAAAGCCGAGGTGCTGCGCAGCGGTGGCGAGGTGTTGATCCTGGCCTATGGGTCGATGGTGCATCCCAGCCTGCAGGCGGCGGAGATCTTGAAAGAACACGGTATCTCAGCCACAGTGGTCAATGCCCGCTTCGCCAAGCCTTTGGATACCGAGCTGATCCTGCCTTTGGCCGAACAGAGCCGCTTGGTGGTGACGGTGGAAGAAGGTTGCCTCATGGGTGGGTTTGGCTCGGCAGTGGCCGAAGCCCTGCTCGACGCCGACCTGGCAGTGCCCTTGTTGCGCTTGGGGGTGCCGGATGTGTGGGTGGAGCACGCCACCCCCGAGGAATCCTTGGCAGAACTAGGCTTGAACAGTGCCGGGATTGCCGAGCGGATTCGGGCCAAGTTTCAGGCACGAGTTCTCAAGGGATCCCCTGCAGAACTTCCCACTGTCAATTCCTAAATCTATCCTGAATCTATTCTGAGAGGCCCATCCGCCGGTTGAACTGCTCGATGGCGGCTTGCTGCAGAGCTTCTGCAACAGGGCGGGTGCGCAGGAGGATCTGCACATCTCGCAGCAGGTTTTCTCGCCACAGGTTCTCCCGCAACACCTGCAGGCGGGCGTAGTTGGGATCCAAGCGCATGGCCTTTGCCCCCAGTTCCTCAGCCCGTTCGGTTTCTCCCCGAATGTAGAGGGCAGTCGCCAGGGCCAAATAGGGCTCTGCCACAGAGTCGTTCATCTCTATCGTGCGTTCCCAGCGATCGATGGCGGCGTCCAGATCCCCCTGCTCATAGTCCACCAAGCCCATGTTGTTCATGGCCGGCCAGTAGGCGGGATCCAACTCCAAGGTCTTCTCATATTCCTGCCGGGCCGCATCCCACCGATCCAGCATGAGGTAGGCATTGCCCAGTTGGAAGCGAGCGTTAGGGTTATCCGGTTGCAGGGCCACAGCTCGTTCCAGGGTTTCAGCAGCGGCAAAGTAGCTGCCCTGCCGCAAATAAGCCGATCCCAGCGAGTAGAGGACATCCCCATCTTGAGGAGACAGGGCGCGGGCCTTCTGCAACGAGGCAATCGCCTGCTCCAAGTCCCCCAGTTCTAGGTGTACGTTGCCCAAAACGTAGAGTAGCTCTGAGGAGTTGGGCACCATGGCCACGGCCAGTTGCAGGCGGCGCAGCGCTTCTTCCGTCTGGCCAAACTGGGCCAGCCGCAGCGAGTCGGTGGCCAGTTGTAGCGCTTGGGCCTGCATCAAGCCCCCATTGGGCAGAGGGACGTGCAGCAACACCTGGGCCTGGGCAGAGCTCCACCCTCCCATCCCCGACACAACTGCCAGGCCCACCGACAAGGCTCGCCAGGGCCGGACGGATAACCGGAACAACAGTGGCGGCATGATACCCACGCAATAAACAGGCCATGCCCATGTTAGCTGCAACAGCCGGGGATCCCTACTTCTCAGTGTTCTCCTCTGCAACTGCCATCGGCCAAATCAGAGGCGCCGCCACCGCCGCCCCGATTGGGTGAGCAGATCTTCGGCAGCCTTTGGCCCCCAAGTGCCGGCCTCATAGGTGAACAGAGGCGGTGCAGCACCGCCGCCATTGCCGCTGCCGGGCTCCGATTCCCAGGCCGATAACACCGGCGTCACCACCCGCCAGGCCGCTTCAACCTCATCGGCACGGGTAAACAGCGTTGGATCTCCCAACAGACAATCCAGGAGCAGGCGATCATAAGCATCCGGTGTACTCGCTCCAAAGGCAGTCCCATAGCGGAAATCCATGTCCACCGAGCGGGTGCGGATCTCTGGCCCCGGCATCTTGGCCTCAAAGCGCAACGAGATGCCCTCATTGGGTTGGATGCGCAGTACCAGGATGTTGGGACTCACCTCCCGAGCTGCCGATTGGAACAAGGAAAGGGGCACCTGCTTAAAGTGAATGGCCACCTCCGAAACCTTCTTGGGCAGGCGTTTCCCAGTGCGCAAGTAGAAGGGCACCCCCTTCCACCGCCAAGTATCACACTCCAGTTTCAGAGCGACGTAGGTGGGGGTTTTGGACTGGGGATTGACATTGGGCTCCTGCCGATAGCCCAGCACCGGCTTGCCGGCAATCCAGCCAGGGCCGTACTGCGCCCGCACCGCTGCGGCTGCCACATTGCGGGGATCCGCTAGGCGGGTGGCCTGCAGCACCTTGGTCTTTTCGTTGCGCACCCCATCGCTGCGCAGTGAGACAGGTGGCTCCATGGCCGTCAGGCAATAGATCTGCATTAGGTGGTTTTGCACCATGTCTCGCAGGGCGCCGGCAGTGTCGTAGTAGCCGGCCCGATCCTCCACCCCCACCGTCTCCGCCACGGTGATCTGCACATGGTCGATGTAGTTGCGGTTCCAGAGAGGCTCAAAAATGGCGTTGGCAAAGCGGAAGACCAGCAGGTTTTGCACCGTCTCTTTGCCCAAGTAGTGATCAATGCGGTAGATCTGCTCTTCCTGGCAAATTCGCTGCACAAGGCGGTTGAGTTCCTGGGCCGAGGTGAGGTCGTGGCCAAAGGGCTTTTCGATCACCACCCGCGTTTTGGTCGGATCGGCCACCATGCCAGCTGCCCCCAGCTGTTGGATGGCCTGGGCATAGAAGTCCGGCGCCACCGCCAGATAGAACACTCGGTTGCCGCGGGTGCCCCGCTCTTCGTCCAGCTGGCTGAGCAGCTGCTTTAGGCGCAGATAGCTCTCAGCATCTCCGATATCGAGGCGGCAATAGAACAGGCGGCTGGCGAAGTCCTGCCAGAGGGCCTCCGGCCCCAAGTCCTGGGGGGCAAACTCCTGCACGGCAGCCCGCATCTTTTCCCGATAAACCTCGTGAGTCCAATCGCGGCGGGCCACCCCCACCAAAGTAAACTCCGGCGGCAGCCGCCGCTGCCCAAACAGCCGGTAGTAGGCCGGGAGCAGCTTTCGGGCGGCCAGATCCCCAGAAGCGCCAAACTGCACCACAATGCAGGGATCCGGGGTGCGTTCTTGGTTGAGACCAACGCGAAGGGGGTTTTCTGCCAGGGTTACCATAGGCCAGCTTGGCTCAAAGAGAAGGATTGGGAAGAACCTAGGGCACCAGAGAACCCTCTAGGCAGCGCAGCACTTCTTCCACGTTCTCGCGGCTGCCGATGATAAGGGGCACCCGTTGGTGGAGAGATTGGGGAACGATATCCAGGATGGCCTCGGTGCCAGTGGTGGCCGCCCCGCCCGCCTGCTCGGCCAGAAAAGCCAGGGGGTTGGCCTCGTACATCAGGCGCAGCTTGCCCTCCGGTTTTTTCTGGGTGCCGGGATAGAGGTAAACTCCGCCCTGCAGGAGAATGCGGTGAAAATCCGCCACCAGAGCGCCGCTGTAACGGGAGATGTAGCCATCGCGGCGGTGAACATACCGGACATAGTTCTGGATCCCTTCGCTCCACTGGCAAAAATAGCCCTCGTTGAGGCTGTAGACGGAGCCGCGTTCAGGAATGCGGATGTCGCTGCGGGAGAGGATAAATTCCCCCAAGCTGGGATCCAACGTAAAACCGTGTACCCCCTTGCCGACGGAATAGACCAATTGGGTGCTGGGGCCGTAGAGAATATATCCCGCAGCCAGTTGGCGACGGCCCGGTTGCAGCAGGTCTTGGTTGTCCGCTTCCGGGCGATCCTCAAGAGGGTGAAGGACGGAGAAGATAGAGCCGACGCTGAGGTTGGCGTCAATGTTGGAGGATCCATCCAGGGGATCGATCATCAGGGCCAAGCGGCTGAGGGAGCAGTTTTCCGGCAGGCGAGCCGGGGTTTTCATCTCTTCCGAGACCAGCCGACACACCAGGCCCGTTTGCTCCAAAGCGCGAATGAAGGCCCGGTTGGCATAGTCATCCATCTGTTGCTGTTCTTCCCCTTGGACATTGACGCTGCCGGTAACCCCCAGCGCCCCTTCGATCAGTCCTGCCTGACTCAGCCGCCGGGCAATCATCTTGCCGGCCAGGGCAATGCGGTTCATCAGGGCGCTGAAGTCTTGGGCCTCTGCCGTAAAACTGCCAAACTGCTGTAAAACATGACGGGAGAGGGTGAGCACATCCCGCAACATCTCCCGTGAGGACTCCGTCCCGCTAACGCGGTCGGCACTGCTGGGCACTGCAGGCGAGGGGAGAGGAGAGCTGAGAACCATACGAGGCTTCGCCAACACGAAAGAAAAACACCCATACAAGGGATCCCCGACCCCTGCGTCTTGACCCGGAGTGCAAGGACTCGGTCTTGCCAGGGCGATTGGAACCTGGGATCCCTTCTATTAGGTAGGCTGGCCGATTCCTGGCGCAGGTGCAGACAACTTACAGAGTTGCTTCAGATTTGGTTTGGATCCCTCTTTCCGGGAAAGCTCATGTTCCCCCGAAGAAACGCGGTAGGATGAGTTCTACCCCTTTTCTCCTCTCCCTACTTCGTCCCGGTTTCCTCTTGCAATGATGGCCAATTCCCCTTTCCCGCTGCGCAGCCAAGTGGTTACCCAGGGAGTACAGCGCTCCCCCAACCGCGCCATGCTCAGGGCCGTAGGCTTTCGCGACGAAGACTTCGGCAAGCCCATTGTCGGCATTGCCAACGCCCATAGCACCATCACCCCCTGCAACATGGGGATCCAAACTCTGGCGGAGCGGGCGGAGGCGGCTCTGAAGGCAGCGGGCTGTATGCCCCAGGTGTTCGGCACCATCACCATCAGCGATGGCATTTCCATGGGCACGGAGGGGATGAAATACTCCCTGGTGTCGCGGGAAGTGATTGCCGATTCCATCGAGACGGTGGTCAACGGCCAGAGCATGGATGGCCTCTTGGCCATTGGCGGCTGCGACAAGAACATGCCGGGGGCGATGATCGCCATGGCCCGCCTCAATGTACCCTCGATCTTCGTCTACGGCGGCACCATCAAGCCGGGTCACTACAATGGCCGCGACCTCACCATCGTGAGCGCTTTTGAAGCCGTAGGGGAGTTCAGTGCCGGGCGCATCTCCGAGGAAGAGCTGCTGGCGGTGGAGCGCCATGCCTGTCCCGGTGCCGGATCCTGCGGCGGCATGTACACGGCCAACACCATGTCCAGCGCGTTTGAGGCCATGGGGATGAGCCTGCCCTACTCCTCCACCATGGCTGCAGAAGACGAAGAGAAAGCCGAAAGTGCCGCCCAATCGGCCAAGGTCTTGGCAGAGGCCATCAAAGCCAACATCCGCCCCCGCGACATCATCACCCGCAAAAGCATTGAAAATGCCATCTCGGTGATCATGGCCGTAGGGGGATCCACCAACGCCGTGCTCCACTTTCTGGCCATTGCCCATGCGGCAGAAGTGCCCCTGACGCTAGATGATTTCGAGACCATTCGTGCTCGCGTGCCTGTCCTCTGCGATCTCAAGCCTTCAGGACGGTTTGTGGCCACCGATCTGCACCGAGCCGGCGGGATCCCCCAGGTGATGAAAATGCTGCTCAACCACGGCCTGCTGCACGGGGACTGCCTCACCATCTCCGGCCAGACCATCGTCGAAGTCCTGCGGGATGTGCCGGACGAGCCTAGCCCGGATCAGGAGGTGATCCGCCCTTGGCACAGCCCCCTGTATCCCCAAGGGCATCTGGCCATCCTCAAGGGGAATCTGGCTCCCGAAGGAGCAGTAGCCAAGATTACCGGCGTCAAGAACCCGAAAATTACCGGGCCGGCGCGGGTCTTCGATTCAGAGGAGTCCTGCCTGCAGGCCATCCTCTCCGGCCAGATCCGAGCAGGGGATGTGGTGGTGATCCGCTACGAAGGCCCCAAAGGTGGCCCCGGCATGCGGGAGATGCTCTCGCCCACTTCGGCCATCATCGGCGCCGGCTTGGGGGATAGCGTTGGCCTGATCACCGATGGCCGCTTCTCCGGCGGCACCTACGGCATGGTGGTGGGCCATGTGGCTCCCGAAGCCTATGTGGGGGGCACGATTGCCCTGGTGGAGGAAGGGGATCTCATCACCATTGATGCCCCGGCTCGCCAGTTGCACTTGCATGTGAGCGAAGAAGAGCTGGCCCGCCGCCGCGCCCGCTGGTCTCCTCCTGAGCCTCGCTACAAACGGGGCACCCTAGCCAAGTACGCCAAGCTGGTCTCCAGCAGCAGCTTGGGAGCAGTGACGGATTTGAACCTGTGGGATTAATTTCCCTCACCCCCGGCTCGTCTCCCAGAGGGAGAATTGGTACTTGAGAGATAGCTCCAGATTCCTGACCCTGCAGGGACCAGCCTTGCTGGGTTAAGTGCAAGAAAGCGGCAGAGATGAAGGATCCCTGCCGCTGGGTTTTATGGGCTGACGGCCTCAGAGACAACTAGGTACCGATGATCCCGCCGTCATTTTTGGTGATCACCACCACCGCCGAGCGGGGGTAGAGATTGGGGTCGTAGTCTGGCCAGCGGGAATCGACCTTGCCGGCAGCAAAGTCGTCCTCGCTGGTGCTGGCGCCTGGGTGCTGCACGTTGATGAACATGGTGCGCTGATCGGGAGTGGTGACCACACCGGTGATCTCCTGCCCAATCGGCCCGGTTAAAAAGCGGCGAATTTCCCCTGTATCCGGATCGGCAGCCAACATTTGGTTGTTGCCAAAAGGCGCAAACTCCTCTTTGTTGAGATTGCTTTCGCTGGTGTCGGTCTGGATCCAGAGGCGACGGCTGGCATCGAACCACAGACCATCGGGAGAGTTGAAGATGTTGTCTTCATTGAGGGGCTGGCCCGATAGCTTGCGGCTATCTTCCGGCGGCCCGGCCAAGACAAAGAGATCCCACTCAAAGCGGGTGGCTTGAGGCCGGTCGTTGGCTTCCTTCCAGCGGATGATGTGGCCCCACTTGTTTTTGGGACGGGGGTTGGCAGCGTTCACCTGGTCTTGTTCCCGACGGCTGTTGTTGGTCAGGGTGAAGTAGACCATGCGGGTTTGCGGATCCACCGCTCCCCACTCGGGCCGATCCATCTTGGTGGCGCCGACAAAATCCGCCGCCGTGCGGGTATTCACCAACACGTCTGCTTGGCTGGTGAAGCCGTTTTCCGGGGTCAGGCCGTTTTTCCCAAACACCAGCGGCAGCCACTCGCCCGTGCCATCTTCGTTGAACTTGGCCACATACAGGGTGCCATTGTCCAACAGATTTCCACCCGCCGTTTCCTTGCGGTAGGGCTCGGCAGAGACGTACTTGTAGATGTACTCAAAGCGGGCATCATCCCCCATGTAGGCCACAATCGGCTGGCCTTCCACCGGCGGCTGGAACACCACGCCTTCGTGGGCGAAGCGGCCCAGAGCGGTGCGCTTCTTGGGAGTGCTGCTGGGATCAAAGGGATCGATCTCCACCACCCAGCCAAAAGTGTTGGGCTCATTGCGGTAGTCTTGAGTGGCATCCGCAGCGGTGGGGGTGGCATTGAAGCGGATGAACTCGTCTGCCTTGTTGCTGGCCAGCTCCCAGCCGTAGCGAGAAGTCTCGGTGCTCACGCCGTAGCGCTTGTGCTCCCGGGGCAGGTTGGGCTTTTGGTCGGGGCCTTTGCTGGTGTTGCTGAAGTAGCCAGCCCAGTTCTCCTCACAGGTGAGGTAGGTATTCCAGGGAGTGACGCCGTGGGCGCAGTTGTTCAAAGTACCCCGGGTCATTGTGCCTTCAGGGCTGAACTTGGTTTTCACGAAGTCGGATCCCCGCACCGGGCCGTGGATCTCCATGAGGGTAAGACCGTTGATGCGGCGGTTGAGGCGATCCCGCACCACTTCCCAACTGCCGTCTCCCTGCTGCTTGATGTGGACAATGCTCACCCCGTGGCCATTCAGCTCTTTCAGCACCTGGTCGGGATCGCGGCTGCCGTCAGGATTGGTGGGATACAAGTCGGAATCCAGCTTTTGGCCCACAGCCGCAGCATGCATAAACCGAGGCTCGACGTACTCGTGGTTAAACACCAGCAAACCCTCGGTGGAGCTGCCCTGCCAGGGATCCTTCCCTTCGATGGGGAAGAAGTGCATGCCATCGTGGTGGGTACCCACCTGCATTCCCTGCTCGGCACCGGTGTTTTCCAGCTTGAACTGTGGATAGGTGCCGGTGATGGGAGTACCCCAAGCCAGCAGCGGTCGGGCAGTGTAGCCTTCGGGCACCACCAGTTTGTCTTCCGCGCTCACAGGAATTGCCTTGAAGCCCAGCAAAGCACTGCCACTGGCGGCTTTTGCCGATTTGGAAGCACCGTTCAGCGCAGGCAAGCCAAAAAAGGTGGCCACCGCTGCAGCAATTCCCCCCTGCAACACTTGACGCCGCTGCAAACGGCTCTCCAGGATGCTGCTGAAAGTGGGGTTGGGAGAGTGGTTACACATAGGCTCGTCTCCAGGACGAAGCTTAGGGCCATGCGAATGGATACTCATGTTGACTTCTCCTCTTGTCTTGACAAGTTTTGTTTAGAAACTTGACGAGTCTTATAAAACAGCACCTAACCCCTGCGCTACTCTATTCGCGCATGAGGATAGGCACTACAAAGTTTAGTGGCTTGAAGTTAAGAGAAGACTAAGCTCAGATTAAGCCTTGCAAGTGTAAACAATTTCTTTAGATTGAAGCAGCAGTTTCTTAATCATTTGTTGCAACGAGAAGAAGACTTGGTTTAAGTCAATTAGATCAAGTGCCAATAAAGTAGTCTGCAGTCCTTAGAATTGCGATTCTTATGCGATTCTTAGAGGTCTTTTCGTAACCTAGAGAACAAATACACCCCATCTTGGTGGTACAGAAGCTGGAATTGAGTTTCCTTCTGTAAAGCTTCAATCAGGACACGGGAAAACTCTGGACTGCTGCGCCACCCCGGATGACGGGTGTTGAGCAACACATAATTAAAGGGATCCCATTGAGAAGGCGGGGATCCATTGAAGCGGCCCTCGTCTGTAAAGTAGATTACAGGTCGCTGGGTGAGGTGAGGGCTGATCTCGTGGGTGGTGAGGACGCCCCCTTGGGTGGTGATCTGGGCAAGAGCCTGTCGGGTTGCCTGCCAAGTGTCCAGGGAGCTGAGATAAATCGAGCCGAAAAAGGTGTATTTCCCCAAGGCCAAAAAGGCCAGCGAAGACCAGATCAGGGGCAGTTTTCCATCTTTTATAAAATGGCTCTGGAAGAGGTGATTTTTCACATTCTCGATGACAGCTAAGAACAAGAAAGGAACGATAGGCAAAGCGTACTGATGCACCAGATCTCGATAGGCGGGGTTGCTGGAGAGTATATTCAAACCCAGGGTAGGCAGGGCAGGGATCCAGGGATCCCAGTGTCGCCAAGAGAGGCCCCAAGCCAAAGGCGCAACCAATAAAAATCCATAAAACAGGGTGTCCAGAGAGAAGACTTTGCTCAAAACCAGCATCGGTCTCAAGATTAAACCTTGAACAATTTCCGCAACAGAATTCCCTAGATAGTCGTAATGAGAAACGGCTGCCGGCTCGCTGCCGCTGAAGTGAGGAATGACCCCAAAAGTGGCTATCCCAAACCAAGCTGATCCTGCCGCAATTGCCGTCCAGCCGCCCACTTGGCAGCGCCATTGCCAGCGTTCTTGAATTCGTCCTCTTTCCCAAAGCAACAGCCAGGCTCCCAGGGCGACAACATTGAGAGACAACACTGCTTTACAGCCGAGGATGCCGCTCAAACAGAGAAGGAACCCCCACAATTTTCCAGAGCGAATGCAGAGCACAGCCGCCAAGAAAAGGGGAACGGCCAAAACCTCTGGATGAAAATCAAAAAGGTTGGCGTTAAAAATGGCCGGATAGAGAAGATAGGCTGTGGCAATCACCATCACTTGGCTGGGATCGACCTTGGCCTGAAGCGCAAGGTGATAAATAGCCAATGCTCCCAAGGTTAACGCCAGGGATTGGAGCCCAAACAGCCAATAGACCGAGGGGACAATGCGGTACAAAAAGCTGATGGGATAGAGAATAAAGGCTGCGTGGTCTCCCAAGATGTGGATCCCTCGAATGGTGGAAAATGGAATCTCTCCTCGACTGATTAGATATATGGATTGGTCAAAGATGCCGAGATCGTATCCTCCAGACTGAAACAGGTGATGCCGTACAACACTACAGCTCAAAAGAATGAAGAAATTAAAAATCATGATTGCCAGCAGAAGTGGAGGCAGAGGACGATCCTTCATAAGAACTAGGGCTTTTGATTTATAGATCTTGGCAAGGTAACTTTATCGCTTTTCTCAGCCTTGCGTGACATCCTAGCGAGATCTGGATTCGGCAGAGGCTCCGCCGCAATTCCGGACATTTCTCTTTCCTCGGGAGTATGAGGAATGGCTCAAGCTTGTTGGAGATAACGATACAGATGAGTTAGGACTGGTTACGACAAGAGGGTGTGATTTGGCCCAAGATGGCAGCATGTCTTGCCCCAGTTGCTTCCGGTAAATTGTTGGTCTTACCTTGCCAGGTTTTATAGGCCAATACCGCGAAGGCAAGGGCCTCTTTGGCCTTAGAAGGGATCCCCACTTGGTCGGAAGTCAACAGGGTTGTGGTCGGCAGTTGCTCCTGCAGCAGTTGCATGAGAACAGGGTTTTGGGTGCCGCCACCGCTGAGAATAACTTGATCTGGGGTCGCGGGCAAAAAGTCCCTATAGGCTTGGGCAATGGAGCAGGCTGTGAACCCTGTGAGGGTGGCAATACAGTCGTGAGCAGATATAAATTGGGTCCAAATTTGCTCCAAATAAAGGGATCCAAAATACTCCCGACCAGTGGTTTTGGGCGGTGCCTTTTGAAAATAGGGATCCCGCATCCATTCTGCAACTTTTTCCCAGTGGACTTGGCCTTGGGCAGCCCATTTTCCATCGCGATCAAAGGCTTGTTGTCCTTGGCTGGCCCGCATCACCGCCAAATCAATCAAAACATTGCCGGGGCCAGTGTCGAAGGCCAAGGGGGATCCCCCACTGCAGAGGCTGGGGAGATAGGTGAGGTTGGCAATGCCGCCGATGTTTTGGGCCACACGATGAAGGTGGGGATGCCTCAACAGCAGCCAATCCACAAAAGCTACCAAAGGTGCGCCTTGACCTCCTGCCGCCATGTCCCGCGCCCGAAAATTGCTCACCACCGGGATCCCGGTCAGCTCGGCAATCACCGCAGCTTCACCGATTTGCAAAGTCGAAGCTTCTGGCCCACTGGGGTTATGCCAAAGGGTTTGGCCATGGCTGCCGACGAGATCGATCTGTTGGGGGGTAAGATGGGCCGCCTGGATCCCTTGCAAGGCCGCTGCCGCAAAAGCTCGACCCAAGCGAAAGTTCAAGGTGCAGATGTGATCTACCGTGCCGGTTTTGGGATCCGCAGCCCGCAAAATCTCCGCCCGCAGCGTTGGGGAATAGGGGATCGTCTGGAAATGTATCAACTCCCACTGTAGGGAATCGTCGCCCTCGATGCGGACGATGGCTACATCGATCCCGTCTACCGAAGTGCCCGACATTAAGCCAATGACA
Source organism: Synechococcus sp. R50.1 (assembly GCF_047462115.1). Classification (NCBI taxonomy): domain Bacteria; kingdom Bacillati; phylum Cyanobacteriota; class Cyanophyceae; order Synechococcales; family Synechococcaceae; genus Synechococcus; species Synechococcus sp. R50.1. Next base: position 13,244 of record NZ_JANSIN010000044.1, read on the forward strand.
ATCATTTTGCTGGCGGCTCAACCAGAGGCTTGAGAAGGTCTAAAGTTTTGCCCCCTTTCCCCTTCCCCTTTTTAGGATACAGGCAGGGTATCCAGAGCTACCGTGTGGGGGACTATGAGTGAAGCCATCCGCTACGACCTTCTGTTGGTGGGGGGGAGTTCCTCCAACTTGATCTTGGCCCATCGCCTTTTGGATTTGGCCAAGCTATCCGGGCTGAAAATCTCTATTGCCATTTTGGAAAAAGCCCGCCAATTCGGCGGTCACATCGTCAGTGGCGCCATCTGCAACCTCCAAGTGATCGCCAAGCTCTTCCCCGATTTTCAAAGCCAAGGATTTCCCCACGAAGGCCGGGTGGAAGCCAATCACTTGAGCGTGCTGGGATCCCAACAGCGCTGGGATCTGCCGGAAGCGGTGATCCCGCCGGGATTTCGCAAGCAGGGGCAGTTCATTCTCACCCTCAGCCACGTGATCCGTTGGCTGGCCGAAACCCTGCAGGAAAAAGCCAAAGGGATCCCAAATGTTACCCTCGATGTGTTCCCCGGCTTTGCCGCCCATGAAATCCTCTACGAGGGGGAGCGGGTGATCGGGGTACGGGCAAGCGATTCTGGCCAAGTGTACGAAGACTGTATCTTTGCCGAACTCACCTGCTTTGGCGACAAAGGCTTCATTTCCAAAGATCTCATCGAGAAGTTTCAACTGCGCCCCAACCCGCAATTGTGGTCGGTGGGGGTCAAAGAGGTGTGGCAGATCCCCCAGTCCCTGCAGGGGCAGGTGTGGCATACCTTGGGCTACCCGGTTTTGGATGGCAGCTTCAGCGGCGGCTTCGTCTATGGCCTTAAGGAAAACCGCCTGGCTTTGGGTCTGATCATCGGCCTCGACAGCAAAAACCCCAACCTCAACCCCCAGCAACGTCTGCAGGAGTTCAAGGCTCACCCCTGGATCCAGTCCCTAATTGCTGGCGGCAGGTTGCTCAAATATGGGGCTGCCGTGATTCCCGAAGGGGGCTACCACAGCCTGCCCACCCGGTTTGGCGTTGAGGGAGCCCTGCTGTTGGGGGATGCGCTGGGGGTGTTGGATGTGGGCAGCTTGGCCGGGGTGGATAACGCGATGGAAACCGGCTATCTGGCGGCGGGCCTCATTCACGATGGCTTCTTGAAAGGGGATCTGCGCATCCAGGCCGACTACCAAAGGGCGGTGATGGAAAGTGCGGTGGGGCAAAACCTCTACCGCAGTCGCTATTTCCGCGAGGCTTTTCTGGAGAACTCCCGCTTGCTGGAAGAATACTTGCCTCAGGTGTGCCGCAGCGTCGATGCCGGCCATCCCTGGCTGGGATCCCTGCGCTGGGGTTTACAGGATCCCGTTCGCCGCGGACGAGAAACTCTGCGCGCCTACACCCTGCTCACCGGGCGGGTCAGCCCCAGCGAGCCACCCCCGCGAGGCTATGTGGCCCCCCACGCTGCCATTCAAGCGGATTTTGTGGCCCCCACAACCTTGGCTCCCCAGGAATTGGCCTCTCGACCGGGCTATTTCTCGCGGCCCGATGCGGTTTTTTTCGCGGATCCCCGCTACCCCGAAGGCAACCGTCATATTTTGGAGTTCGACGCCGAAACCTGCCGCCGGTGCATCGCCACCTACGACAAGCTGAATCGCCCCACCCCCTGCGTGGCCGACTGCACAGCCGAGGTACACCACATCCGCGACCAAAATGGCATCCGCTCCCATGCCATGTCTTTGGAAAACTGCATCCAGTGCCGCACCTGCGAGATCATCTGTCCCCACTTAAACTTGCGGGTCAACCCCAGCTACGAGGGATCCGGGCCGGATTTCTATGGGCTGTAGCCGTTGCTGAGGTTAACTCAGTTCGCTGCAGCTCGCCTGATCCTGGGGGTCTAGCAACTGAGGTGAATGGATCTGGCCATCTTGGCCGGCGATCCCAGGGATCCAAGCAACCTAGGAAATTGGCTAGGTTGGGTTAGGGCTTGTTGGAGATCTTTTGTCGGTGAGCGATTCTTTGGATGTCCAGGCTCCTCTGCCCGCTATCTTGGCCGATCTGCAAAAAGCCCTGGGATCCCTGGGGTTGGGTTATCTCCAGGTACAAGCGCGGCTTTCCGGCCACCGCCTGTTGCTGCGCCTAGAGGGGGATCCCTTGCCTGAGCCGGATGCTTTGCTGGGGAGCCTCTCGCCGGCATTGGAGCACATGGCGCTGACCCACAGGCAACGTCAGGTGGAGCTTTTTGGCTTTTTGGCCAACGAAGGGATCCCGGAATGGCACCGCGAGTGGCGCTATCAGCCCCAGCCCAACCCCAACAGCCCTCTGTATCGCGCTCAGCGGGGGGATGAGGTGGCCATCCAGCAGGTGTTCAATTACCTGTTGCGTCCGGAAGGGATCCAAGCACGGGTTCATTTCCATCCCAAACTGGGCCTCTTGCAGGTGAACTTGCAGGCGGCAGAAGCTCCGGATCCGGCTTGGGCTAAGGATTTTCTGCGGCGAGCCTTGACCCGTCTGGAATGGACTTTCTTGCAAAGGCTGCGGCTTTCCGGGCAAAAACTGGGCTCCTTTTTCCCGGCCTGGAGCCAGGAGTTCGATCTCAAACAGCCCGCCTTTTGGCAGGCCCCCCAAGTGCCCTTGACCGGGCGATCCCCCATCTCAGAGAGAGAAATCTCTCCGCTGGATAAGCCGCCACCCCCTTCTCCTGCCTCCCAGACTGAATCTCCGGGTGTCAGTTGACGGAGGAGATAGTAAGTAGCCGAGCGTTTGCAGCCGCTGGCTGAGCGTATTCTGAAGGACAGTGCTCGTTGGGGTTGGCCATGCGGGTTGTTTTTTTCGGCACGCCAGAGTTTGCCCTGCCTTCGCTGCAGATCCTGTTGCAGCCGCAGTCTCCCTTTGAAGTGGTGGGATTGGTCTGTCAGCCGGATCGGCCCCAGGGACGGGGACAAAAGGTGCTTCCCCCCCCTACCAAGGTTCTCGCCCAGGCCCACGGGATCCCGGTGTGGCAGCCTGTCCGCTTGCGGCGGGATCCCCAAGTGCTGGCGGCTCTGGAGGCGCTGGCTGCCGATGTGTTTGTGGTGGTGGCCTACGGCCAGATCTTGCCCCTGACGGTGTTGCAGATGCCCAAGCTGGGCTGTGTGAATGTGCATGGATCCCTCCTGCCCGCCTATCGTGGCGCTGCCCCCATCCAGTGGGCTATTGCCAACGGCGAAACCGAGACCGGCGTAACCACGATGCTCATGGATGAGGGAATGGATACGGGGGCCATCCTGCTCCAGGCCAAGCTACCCATTGGGCCAGAGCAAACCAGCCTAGAATTGGCACCCCAACTGGCTCAACTGGGGGCAGAACTCTTGGTGGAAACGCTCTTGAAATTGGAGAAAGGGGAACTCACCCCCATCCCTCAGGACGGATCCCAGGCTACTTATGCTCCTCTGTTGAAGAAGCCAGATTTTCATCTGGATTGGCAGCGCTCGGCTCAAGCTTTGCACAATCAAATTCGCGCCTTTTCCCCCAACTGTTTCACCGGTATAGAGGGACAGCGGATAAAGATTGTCCGCTCCGCCTCTCCCCAACTGCACTCGCCACCCCCTGAAATCCCCCAGGGCAGTCCCGGAGAAGTGGTGGGGTTGGCCAGAGGAGAAGGGATCTACGTAGCCACAGGAGAGGGATCCCTGTTGATTCGACGGGCGCAGCTGCCTGGCAGAAAAGAACAATCGGCTTGGGACTTGGTCAATGGCGGCCAGCTCAAGGTGGGGATGCGTTTTGAGCCACTCCCGGATGCTTGAGAGCCATACAGGGATCCCTTGGGCGCGGCCAACCCAAAGACGGCGAACCTGTCCGTTACCTTGATTCTACTCTCTCTCTCTCTGGGAGAAAGGCTGGGGGTGAAGACTACTCCGGCTGGGGAAACTCCTGCCAAAGGTTGGTGCGTTGGCGCAAGCTGAGGAACTGTCCGCCGCCCAAGATGAGGTGGTCCAAAACCGGGATCTGCAGCAGTTGCCCCGCCTGCAAGAGTTGCCGGGTGAGGGCAAGGTCTTCTGGGCTGGGATCCAAGCAACCGGAAGGGTGGTTGTGGGCGACGAGGATGCGACTGGCCCCCTGTTTGATGGCGCTGCGGAAAGTCTCCCGCGGATGAGACAGGGTTTCGGTGGCGGTGCCCCGGGTTACAATCTGCTGGCTGAGCAGACGGTGCTTGACATCCAAGTGCAAGACGGCAAAGTGCTCTTGAGATTCCCACATCAAGTCACCACTCAGAGCCATAGCCGCTTGTTCTGGCGACTCAATGGCTGTCCGGTCTGGCGGACGACTCAAAAACACCCGTCGTCCCAGCTCGATGGCGGCCAACACTGTGGCTGCCTTGGCCGGGCCAATGCCTTCGATCTGGATCAGCTCTCCGGCTTCCACCTGGCGCAACTGGGCCAAGGGATCCCCTTGGGCTTCTAACTTTTTCAGGAGCAACTGGGCTAGGCCGACTGCTGAGAGTTTGCCCGGCCCCTGTCCGGTGTTGAGCAGAATGGCCAGCAGCTCCGCATGGGAGAGGTGCCTTGCCCCTTGGCTGAGCAGCCGCTCGCGGGGGCGATCTTGGGCGGGAATATCGCTGATGCGCAGCACGTACTGGCTCATCTGGGGCCTAGGGAGGAGAAGAGGTTTTTTTCAACAGCCAAAAGGGACTGCGGCGCTCGACGACCCGCCAAGATCCCAGAATGGCTGCCTGTTCGCCCTCGGGAGCTGTAAGTTCAGCTACAAAGGGATCCCAGGTAACCAGGTAGTCGGGCGCCTGCCCCTGGGCTTGCCAGTCGGCCAGCTCTTCTGGGCTGGCGGCGTAGGGAACCTGCAGCGGGCCATAAAAATAGGGTACAAAAGAGCGAAAGCCGTACAGGCCCACCGTTCCAGAGAGAGCTGGCTGGGCGTTGTTTTCGGAAGTGGCAAACTGCCGGAAAAAGTGGACGGCTCCTCCCTGGGTGTGTTGCAGCAGGCGGGGGAAGACCCAGCAACAGGCCAGTTGGGCGCTCAGTCCGGTGGCCAAGAGTAGGATCGCCCATCCCCAACTTTTGTGCCGACCCCCGATCCAGGCCAGCCCCCCCAGCACCAAAAGCAAAGCAGGGCCATAGGCGAAGCCGGGCCAATCCACATCGGCTTGCAGATAGCCCAGCGCCAAGCTGTCCGATAGGCTCTGGAAAAGCTCGGGAAGAGGGATCCCCAAAGCTTCCAATCTTTTCTCGGCCACCGACATCAGCAGGATGGGATCCTGGGATCCCAGCCAGGGCAGCACCAGCCACAGGGCCAGCCAAAACAAGCCGCTCAGCAGGATCCAGCAACCTTCCCAAAAGCTGAGCCGGGCCTCTTCTAACCCCAGCCGCTGCAGGCGCACGGCAGCAAAGTAGGCCCCAATGGGATACAGCAGCGAGGTGTAGTGTACCAGCTTGGTTTGCACCAGCAGCGAAAACAAGGCCAGCACCACCCCAAAAGCCACCAACAGCAGATGTTCTGCCCGCCGAGTCAAATCCACCAAGCCCATACTCCTGGGGATCGTCTGCAGGATCCCGGCCAAGGCCAGAGCGCCCCAGGGAAAGCACCCCAAGGCAAAGGCCAGCAGATGAAAATAAACCGGGCCGGGATGCCCATCCGAGGTGGTGAGGATGCGCCATTGGTAGCGCCCAAACTCTTCCACCCATTGCGGCCCCCGTTGCACCCCTTCCAGCGCCAGCCAAGCGAGGGGAATAGCCGCCGCCAAGCCCAGAAAAGCCAGAGTGTCTCCCCAGCCGGTCTGGGGATCCCGGTGCCAGACCTTGTAGCCAACCCAGATGAGCAGCGGCAACACCAACCCCACTGGCCCTTTGGCCAACACCGCCAAGCCCAGAGCCAGCGCCCCCACCGCCTTCCAAACCCGACCGGAGCACCCCACCCGACGCGCCTGATCCGCGGCCAACAGGGATCCCAGACCCACCCCCATCCCCAGATTCAACAGCGGGTCGATGAGGCCGGTTTTGTAAAAAAACAAGGGCAGGTAGCCCGTCAGCAGTAGGATCCCCCACAGGCAGCCAAACCCCACCCCACGCAGATGGGATCCCCACCCCACCAATAGCGCCACTGTGATCCCGCCCACCCAGGCATTGGGCAACCGCGCCGCCCATTCGTTCATCCCCAAAACAGCCATGGACAGGGCCTGCAGCCAAAAAAACAGGGGCGGCTTTTCAAAAAAGGGCTCCCCGTTGATCGCCAACGAGAGCGGATCCCCGCTGGCCAGCATCTGCCGCGCCAAGCTGGCGTAGATCAGCTCATCCCAGTCGAACAGATAGGGAATCCCCTGCCCCCATAGGAGCCATAGCCCGGCCAAAAAACCCATCCCCAAGGCCCATCCCAGGGATCCTTTGAAAGGCAAGCAGGCCGGGAACCTAAGCATGGAAGGCCGCCCATCGTTCCACCCGGCCCACATTTTGAGGCGACCGCATCAGCCGCAGCAACTGGGCTGCCAGAGCGGATCCCTCCATCTCCGCCGGAATTTCCACCCCACACCAACGGCTGGAGCTACCCTGCAGGGCAGCTATCCACTCCGGGGCAAGGGATCCCCGCGCCACCCCGATCAATTGCGGCAGAGGCTCCCGACGATACAGCCCAATCCAGCGCAAGCCCAGTTGAAAAGGCCCCGGTCGGAAACGGGGGTTCAAGCGGCCATCCGCCTCAAACTTGCTCAACATCACCTGCAGAGAGCAGATCTGGCGAGTATTGAGCGCAGGAGCCGAAGGCACAAGGCGGGCGCGGAACGTGGCAACCATCTCCGCAAAGGGGATCTGAACGGTCTGCTCTTCTCCCGGCGCAGTGTCGAACGCATAGCCGTAGGCGGGGCTGTCCCAGCCGCCTTGATCCCGCAGTAAGACCTTATACCGCTGCCCATCCCCTCGCAGGCGCAGCTCCAGACCGGCAAACCCCGACAAGTCCAGCGGCGGCTGCCAATTGCGGGTGCGCGTGGAAACAAACCCCCCAAAGTTGGCCGTGGAAACTTGCCCTGTAAACAGAAGCTGCCCCTCCCCCCACTGCAACTGGCTTTGGCTCACCCCTCCCATGACCACATCGTCCAAAATGCCCCAAAACCGGTTCAGATCTGGGTTGGGCCGGCGAAAGTCGAACAGCATTCGCTCCGTTTGCCCACTGCTGCGCAATTGCTCCAGATAAGCCTTGGCTGTTGGCGGATCCTCCAAACCCAGGATCACCGTTGCCGTCGCCCAATCTGGTGTCTGGCTCACCTCCACGCCCTGCTGCCGCAGCGCCTCCGCCAACCCGTCAGGCAAACCTTCCCCCACTACCCCCACCTGGATAGGAGCCGACTCGGCAAGAGAAGGTGGCACACAATCATCCTCCACGGCCTGGAACCCATTCTGAACCCAACGCCACACCTCCGCCAAAGGCAGGGCCTCATAGTAGGTGAGTGTGTTCCAGAACCGCCCCAGATCCCAAGGCATGAGTCTACCTCGTCTCTTCAGCTAGAAGCCGCAGGAGCCCCGCCTTCTGCCCGCAGGTCGAGGGCCGGGAAGAATCCGAGGAGAATACAATAATCAATATCAATACAATATAACAAGGCCATGACCCAAGTCCTGACCGTTTCCTGCAAGCTCAAGGTGTCTGAGTCGCAAGCCGCAAAATTGGATGCGACCTTGGATGCTTTCCTCCAGGCGTTGAACTGGGTAACCAAAACACACCCGAGAAGGTAGTTAACGCAGTCAAACTCCAATCTCTGTGCTACCACCAAATCCGTGCCCGGTTCGGCTTGTCCAGTAATTTGGCTCAACAGGTCTGCAGACAGACAGCGTCTGCC
>NZ_JANSIN010000045.1:0-20584 GCF_047462115.1 Synechococcus sp. R50.1
CAATGACTTTTGCCAAACCGCCTAAAGCTCAGTAAATTCAGCAAAGTTCAGGGTTTTGGGGGTTAGAGGCATGCTCCTGAGAGTTTCTCGACCCCTTTCCCTTGCCTCAGCGGGACGAACCTTGGCATTTGCCCTCTTGTTCTTCTATGGCTTATCCTAGAAAGCTGTGACCTTTAGCTCTGGCCCCGCATATTCTGGGGTTGTCATCATGCCCAAAATCAAAACCCGCAAGGCAGCAGCCAAGCGCTTCCGCCTGACCGGCAGCGGCAAGTTTATGCGTCGCAGGGCCGGGCACAACCACTTGCTGGAGCACAAAACCAGCAAGCGCAAACGCAAATTGGCCGGTGTGGCCCTGGTGGACAAGCGGGATGTGGTCAATGTGCGCCTGATGTTGCCCAACACCCACTAGCCGGGATCCCGCTCGCGCCGGCAAGAAGATTTCAGGGGCTGGCATTGGCGACAGCAGTTCCGATCCCGTTAGCAGGACGGAGTGCTTCTACCCTTCAGTTTGAGTTTGTTCAAGTTCCTATTGAGTTACTGCCATGAGAGTCAAACGGGGCAATGTCGCCCGCAAGCGCCGCAAAAAGATCCTCAAGCTGGCCAAAGGCTTTCGGGGAGCTGGTTCAAAGCTGTTCCGCACCGCCAACCAGCAGGTGATGAAGGCTTTGCGCAGCGCCTACCGGGATCGCCGCCGCAAGAAGCGGGATTTTCGTCGCCTATGGATTACCCGCATCAACGCGGCCACCCGTGCCCAGGGCCTGCGTTACCACGAGTTCATCGATGGTCTCAAAAAAGCCAATATCCAGCTCAACCGCAAAATGTTGGCCCGCTTGGCTTTCCTGGATCCAGAGGCCTTTACCCAGGTGGTGGAGGCAGCGCGCCAGTCTCGCGCCTCCTGAGGAGGTTCCGACGGCTATCCAGAAGTCCTTCCTGGCAGCCATTCTGGCCCTCGCCTGCCTGGGGAGAGGGATCCCTACTGTGGCTCGTCCTTGGCCGGAGATTGTGGATTCTGGACGGCTGCGCGTTGCCGTAAAAGACAACTTGAGGCCGCTGGGGTTTCGCACTCCCCAAGGGGATCTGCAGGGGTTTGAGATCGAGCTGGCTTGTGAGCTGGGATCCCGGCTGTTGGGCTCGGCAGAGGCTGTGGAGTTGGTGCCGGTCTCGAATGTAGAGCGGCTGCAGGTGCTGGCTGACGGCCAGGTGGATTTGGCCATTGCTCAGATCGGCATTACACCCGATCGGGCGCGCCAGGTGGAGTTCACTTCTGCTTACTATCAGGATGGCCCCAGCTTGGTTGTGGCTCGTTCCCACAACTGGGAAAGCTGGTCGGACTTGCGGGGCGGTCGCGTTGCAGTCTTGCGCGGTTCCAGCGCCATTCCCCTGCTGAATCGATACCTGCCAGGGGTGGAGTTGGTGCCTGTCGATTCCTACCGAGAAGGGGCGGAACTGCTCCTGAAAGGGGCGGTGCAGGGGTGGGCAGCAGATCGCTCGGTGCTGGCAGGGTGGCTAGCAGAGCATCCCCGTCGCGAAAGCGCTGCGGAGCAACAGTTTCAATTTCTGGGATCCCCCTTGGCAACGGTGGGGCTGGGCATTGCCATGCCCAAGGGGCTGCAGCACGCCGAATTGCGGCTGCGGGTGCGCCGAGAACTGGAGAATTTGCGGGCTGAGGGCTGGCTGGCAGAGCGGGCCAGAGTCTGGGGGTTGCCCTAGAGCGTTGCGGAGCAACAGTGAGGAGTGAGAAGTGAGGAAAGAGAAGTGAGGAGTAAGGATACTCCCTTCTCACTCTTCCCCGCTCTCTTCTCTCCCGAGAGGCAGGCTCAGTGCAGAAAGTGACGTATGCCGGTGCAAACCATGGCGATACCGGCAGCGTTGGCAGCAGCGATGGAATCGGGATCCCGAATGCTCCCTCCCGGCTGAATGATGGCGCGGATCCCTGCTCGGGCAGCCATCTCCACACTGTCGGCAAAGGGGAAAAAGCCATCGCTGGCCAAAACAGCCCCTGCCGCCTGGGATCCCGCCTGCTTGAGGGCGATCTCCACTGCCCCCACCCGATTCATCTGCCCGGCTCCGATGCCAAGCGTCTGTCCCTGCTTGGCAACGACAATGGCGTTGGATTTCACATGTTTGCAAACTATCCAGGCAAACTCCAGATCTGCCCATTCTGCGGGGGTGGGCTGGCGTTGGGTGACCACTTGCCAAGAGGGGGGGCTGTCGGTTTGCGTCAGTCCCTGATCGCGACAGCGTTGCGGCACAACAGGTGAGTCGGCATCCTGCACCAGAAAGCCCCCGGCTATGGTGCGGATTGTCTGTGCAGGCCCCACGCACAAGTCCGGCAAGACCAAGACCCGCAAGTTCTTTTTGGCCGACAGCAGCTCAGCCGCCTCCGGGGTACAATCGGGAGCCACCACACACTCCAGAAAAGGCTCTACCAGCCGCCGGGCGGTCTCCCGATCCAAAGTTTGGTTGAGGGCGACGATGCCCCCAAAGGCAGAAACCGGGTCGGCAGCCAGCGCGGCCTCCAAGGCAGCAGTCAGAGAGGGGCGCAGAGCCACCCCACAGGGGTTGTTGTGCTTAACCACCACCGCCACCGCTTGTTCAGGTTGCAAGAACTCCCTCCGAGCAGAGCCAGAAGACACAGAGCCCTTCCCGTCAGTGGGCCGCGTCGCATCAGCATTGCGGAGTAACAAGGTTAACTCTGCCGCCAGGGCACGGGCCGCCTCCAGATCCAGCAGGTTGTTGTAGCTCAGCTCCTTCCCCTGCAACTGCTTAGCCCGGTGCCAGCCGGGGGCAGCCGGATCCGTCACATACCAAGTGGCAGCTTGATGGGGATTTTCCCCGTAGCGCAGGCGTTGCCACAGGATCCCTTGCAGTTGAAACCTGTCTTCAGCGGCAGCTGCGGAGGACTGGGAGGGACCTGCTAGCTCCAGGCGAGCCAGGTAGGTGACGATGGCGCGGTCGTAGGCCAGCACCTGCTCAAAGGCCCGACGAGCACACTGGAAGCGAAACGCCAGCCGCTCTGTTTCCCCATAGGCCCCGGAGAGCAGTTGCAAATACTGGGGGTACTGGCTGGGATCCGTCAGCACCGTAACGTAGGGATAATTTTTGGCTGCCGCCCGCGCCAAAGTGGGCCCGCCGATATCGATCTGCTCAAAAGCTTCCTCCAGAGACACTCCTGCCTGGGCCACTGTCTGTTCAAAAGGGTAGAAGTTGACCACCACCAGTTGGATGGGAGGGATCCCCAGCGCCTCTAGGTCTGCCCGGTCTTCGCTGCATTCCAGGCGGGCCAAAATGCCGCCGTGGATGCGGGGGTGCAGCGTCTTCACCCTTCCCCCCAAGATTTCCGGCGCGCCAGTGTGGGCAGAGACAGGGGTGACCGGGATCCCAGCTTCTGAGAGCGCCTTGGCGGTTCCCCCACTGCTGAGCAGTTGAAAGCCATGCTCTTGCACGAGGGACTGGGCCAGCGGGATCAGTCCGGTTTTGTCGGATACACTCAACAAAGCCAACGGTACAGAATCCTGTTCGCGACAGCGTTGCGCAGTAGCAAGGGGCATTGGAGGCGTTATCCAGTAGAGAAGGGCCCAGAGGAAAAAGCTGGCCGGGATACCCAGCCCAGCGCTCTCACAGCATACCCCGAAAGCTGGACCCTCTTGTCCAGCCACCTGGTTCAGACAAATCTTCAGATCGTTCGCATCAGCAGGACGGATCAGGAATATTCTGCTTCGCCTCTCACCTGATCCTGCCGGACCTGTTCCCGCTCCCGGTTAAGGCGGGCCACCTGGGCTTCCAGATCTTGGATACGGTGCAGCAACTGTTCGATAGCCCGTCCCACTGGGTCAGGCATGAGATGGTGATCCAGGTCAATGCCATGGGCGGGGATGCGGCGCTGATGGGGCGGGATGACCGCACGGCCTGGGATCCCAACCACCGTCATGCCGGGAGCTACATCCTGAATCACGACCGCGTTGGCTCCGATACGAGCTTTTTCCCCAATGCGAACCGGCCCCAGAATCTTTGCCCCCGTGCCGACAATCACCCCATTTTCCAGGGTGGGATGACGTTTGCCCTTGTTCCAAGAGGTACCCCCCAAGGTGACCCCGTGGTAGAGGGTAACATCATCGCCAATTTCTGCCGTCTCACCGATCACCACCCCACAGCCGTGGTCAATGAAAAAGCGCCGCCCAATCTTGGCTGCCGGGTGGATTTCAATCAATGTGAAAGAACGAGCCAAGAAGCTGAGCAGCCGCGCTAGGAAAAACCAGCGCCGTTTCCACAGCCAGTGGGCGATGCGGTGCAAAAACAGAGCATGCACACCGGGATAAGTGAAGATGACCTCCCAGCGATTGCGTGCTGCCGGATCCCGATCGAAGACACAATCAACATCCTCCCAAAATTGCTGCCAGAACCCCAGTTTTGGCTCCGGCTTGCCAGCAGGGAGAGAATTGCCCTCCCCCGTTTTGGGGCTTTCCACCGCCGACTGCTCGGCCTCCGTCAGCATGAATGGTCTCCGTTTAGGAACCTCCACTCCCCTTTTAGCACTTTTTGCCGGCAGCAAGGAGAGATCTCCAATCGCGCCAAGGGAGCTCCTCGCGCAACTCTCCACTGGGTCGAGCTCAAGCAAATTGCCTTCTGCCCTAGCCTTTACTCAACTGCTGAGCCACCAGTTCTCCAATGGCTTGCGCGGCTCCCGGCCTTCCCCCCAGCCGCTGCAGTTCTGTCTGCATTTGCTGACGGCGCTGGGGATCTTCCAACAGAACTCGCATTTGTGCGGCCACGGCCACCGGGCGCAAGTGGCCCCGCAACTCCGGTACCACCTCTCGCCCTGCCCAGATGTTCGGCCAAGCCAAGTGACCTAGCCAACGCAGAGCAATTCTGTTGACGGCGCGGGCCAGCCAAGTGCCCAAGCCTGGAAGGTGGGCCAACAGGCCGAGGATCCCATCCCAGGCGCGCATTGCCTCCAGCTTGTTGGTAGGGATCACCACAACCATCGGCACCCCCAAATAGGCCAGCTCGGCGGTGTTGGCGCCAATGGTGGTCAGACAGAGATCACAGTTGGCCAGCACAGAATAGGCAGGGAAGCTTGTCCACAATTGCACCGTGCTGCCAAAGGGGGTAACAAACTGGGATCCCAGATTGGTCTGCTCCAGAATGGCTGAGGTGCCATAGATCAAAGCCATATCGGGATTGAGCTTGGGATGGGCATAGGCTGCCAACGACTGGGGGGTTTGTCCTGGGGCCACCGGGATCACAAAGCGGACATTCGGCAGCATCTGTCGCAGCTCATCGGCCACAGCCAACACCAATGGCACCCCCAAGGAGAGCTTGGCTGGCTTGGAGCCTGGGAGCAGCCCCACCTGATAGTGGGTGCGGTTCTCATCGCTCAGACGCTGCCAGCCGCGCGGTAGCAATTCTTCAAAGGCCTCCGGCCCGCTTACGCGATCGGTGAAGCGGTTCCCCACTCTCTCTGGCGCAGTTCTTACAGGCTCCCCCTCGCCGATGGAGCTGGGAGATGCATCTTGGAGCAGGCCAAAGGCTTGGGTTGGGGAAGAAAAGCCTGCCGTGGGTTTGGAGGCAGCGGCAGGAGATCTGCTGCCAAGCCAGCCGGAAAGGGGCACCCCCGGCAAATAGACAGCGCTGGCTACGCCATCCGCCATCAAATCCCCGACAACGTGCATTTTGTGGGCCCAAGGGTGGCCCAGCAGCCGTCCGCCATCGTAGCGGCGTTTGATTGCCTCGGTTCGCACGGCGAAAGCATGTACCCAAGGCCGCCAACGGGGTTGATGCTCAGCATAGACCACCAGCCGATAGCGCAAGCGGCGAGCAATCCAGACGGCAAAAAACTGATCCCCCCCCAGAAACAGCACCACCCCTCGCTTGGCCCAATTCCAGGCTTCTTCGGTTTGGCCAGTAAGCAAAAAAGCCAGAAAAAAATCGGGATCCTGCACCCGATCCACGTCGACGAACGCTTGCGCTACCTTCATCTCTTGCCCGGAAGCATGGGGGCAGGGGGACAGCACCAGGGAGAGGCGTGCCTGAGGCAGTTGCTGGCGCAATTCCATCACCACCGGACGCACCCAGGTGGTCAGCTCTCCAGGGCCGTTTGAGAGGATAAGGATGTCATAGGGAGGCTCACCGCCGCTTAGTGGGGCCATCGGAGGCTGGGATCCTGCAATTAATCGTCTCATTCTACCGTTTGCCCATGGCCCTGGGCCGATTCCTGCCAGTCCGGAGATTTGTCGGGATCCCTTCCCAAAGAGGCAGCCCCAGCGTCGGCTGAGGGGCAAGGCGTTCTTCAGAGAGGCATCTGGCCATGCGAGAGGCCAGGGGATCCCTCAGGCCAGCAGGGACCCGCCGATCATCCCCGCCAGCAGAATAAACCCTTGCACCACATTTTGGCCGAAGATGGCCAGGTACAAGGTGGGAGAGGCATTCCTTTGGTGGAGCTGCCAGGTTTGCCGGCCCCAGAGGACAGTGACGATGGCCAAGCTGACAAAATAAACTCCATGCAACCGTAGGCTGAGGCCTACCCCCAACAGCGCGATGGCAGTGCCCAAAAAAAATAGCCCTACCGCCGTCGGCGTCCGCTGCCCGAAAAAACGGGCGCTGGAATGGATCCCGGCCCGCTCATCGTCCTCCCGATCCGCAAGAGCATAGACGGTATCAAATCCCAGTGTCCACAACACCGTGGCCAGCCACAGCCAGCCCAGCCCCTCTTCCCACAGAGGGGTGTTGGCATCTTGGCCGCTCACCGCCGTCCAACTGATGAGCACGGCAAATCCCCACGCCAGAGCCAGCACCAACTGCGGCACCGGAAACACCCGCTTGGCCCCTGGATAGAGCAGAATTACCGGCACCGCCGCCACACAGAGGGCAAAACTGACCGGGTTGAGGAAAAGCGCCAGCCCTGCCGCACAGGCCAAACTCACCAGCGCCATCAGGATCCCGACGCCAACGGTCAACTCCCGACTGGCCAACGGGCGATGGCGGGTGCGCTCCACCAGCGGATCCAAATCTCGATCCCAAAGATCGTTGATGACACAGCCTGCCCCACTGGCAGCCAGGCTGCCCAAAATGATGATCCCGACCAACGGCCAAGGGGGTGTTCCCCGTCCGGCCAAAAAAGCTCCCCACAGAGCCGGGATCATCAAAATCAATCGCCCTGCCGGCTTATGCCAGCGCAACAGCCGCAGAATGGCTCCGCCAGTGGCCCAGAGTGCAGAAGGGGAAGCAGACATAACCGGTTTCCGGCCAATCGCGACAGCGGGACGGAGTCCTTAAAGCGTGAGTTGCCGTTCGCGGGAGGGGTGCAGAGCACCATGAGGCGTGGGTAGGGGCGGCTCCACATTAGAGATCTTAAATCATCCTGAATTGCAGGTTTTTGGAATCCTTTCGGTTCCATTCGCCGTCTCAAGGCCCTGTGCAAGTCAGTCCGCCCCTGTTCTCTTTATTGGCCTGCCCTGGAAGTTTGATATCCTATCGGGGGGCTGCTGTTGACGGTGGCGGCACTTGCCCTTCTCACCCTGTGAGGCTGTTATCGCTACGTGACGCTTCCGCGTTCGTGACGGCGGTGCGGAGCACTTGCGTGCAGGCGCAACGGAGTTCTGTATGGAAGCAACCCTCTCCATGACCGGTCCACTTCCTCAAGCCAAGGAAGCTGCTTCCCATCTGGAGACCCTGCTGGTGGTGGAGGACGAGGATGCCATTCGGGAAACGGTTGCCCTGGCTTTAGAAGAACAGGGATATCAAGTTTTACAGGCCGCCGATGGTCGGCAAGCCCTTGAGGTGGTACATACGGCTGAGCGGCTGGATTTGATGATCCTGGATTTGATGTTGCCCAGCTTGAACGGTTTGGATCTATGCAGGCTGCTGCGCAGGGAGGGCAACACGATTCCCATCTTGATGTTGACGGCCAAAAGTAGCGAAACCGACCGGGTGGTGGGCTTGGAACTGGGGGCCGACGATTATCTGACCAAGCCCTTTGGTATGCGGGAGCTGATCGCCCGCTGTCGTTCGGTGTTGCGTCGGCAACAACTGGCCCAAGCCAGCGATGCCACGGTGCTCCGCTACGGGGATCTGTGTATGTTTACCCAGGAGTGCCGCGTGTTGGTGCGGGGCGTTGAGGTGAGTTTTTCCCCCAAGGAATTTCGCCTGTTGGAGCTGTTTATGTCCAATCCCCGCCGCGTTTGGACGCGGGAACAGCTTCTGGAGCGCATCTGGGGATCCGACTTCATGGGCGACAGCAAGACCGTCGATGTACATATCCGCTGGCTGCGGGAAAAATTGGAGCTGGATCCCAGCAACCCAGAGTATTTGGTGACGGTGCGCGGCTTCGGCTATCGCTTCGGCTAGTCTTTTTGCTGGCCACGCCACCGGCGGGCAAAAGAGAGCGCCTCGGCACGAGTTTGAATCTGCCCCCAAGCCTGCGCCTCCTGGAGGTCTTGCAGCAACTGGCCTACCCAGGGGCCGGGTTTGGCCCCCAAGCTGTGCAGCAGATCGCGGCCATCCAGCAGGGGCACCAGATGGGCCAGGGGATCCTGGGGGTCTTCGTAGCGTTTGAGCCAAGACTCCAGCTTTTGAGGGTCGCCGCCCGTAGCCACCGCCAACAGCGCCAGGCCACCGAACAGGGATCCCGCCTGTTGGTAAAGCCGCCACTGTTGCGCAGGGGTGGGGGAGTCCGTCAGGAGAAGCTGAAGCTGAGGCAGAAGATGGTGTAGCTTTTGGATGGCCCGCATTTCCGCTCGGCTGAAGCGCAGCCGCTCCAGCTCGGTTTCCACCCTTTCTGCCGTTCGCGTCAGCAAGACAGAGTCCTCAGTTCCCGCTGGATCCCACAACAAGGCCGCCAGCACCACTGCCAACAGCCTGCCGCGCCCTTCGCGTGAGGATGTCAAGGGCTGGGCCAGCTCTGCCAGCGTGCGGGGATAGAGCGGTTGCCAGCGCCCGGCCCACTCCCACACGGCCTGAGCTTGAGGGAAGCCCGGACTTTCCGGCTTCAGGTGGGGCAGCCAAGCCTGCAGCAACCCCGCCGCCACCGCCCCCTGTAGGTGAGCCAGCCCTGGGATCCCTGCCTCCAAGAGGGCCACTACCTCTGCCCGCACCCGTTCTGCCGCCACGTTGGCCAAAAGGGGGGCCCGCTCCCGGATTGCCTCTTGCGTAGCCGGATCCAGCACAAACCCCAGCTGAGCCGCCTGTCGATAACCCCGCAACAGCCGCACCGGATCAGCACTGAGGTTGTCGGGGTGGATCATGCGCATCCGGCTCTGGCGAATATCGGCTTGTCCGCCTGTGGGATCCAGCAGTTGCTCCCGTTGCAGATCCAAGGCCAGGGCATTGCAGGTGAAGTCCCGCTGCCTCAGATCCTCCTCAGGGGTGGATCCCGCCTGCAGCCCCACGTCCACGGTCAACTTTGCCAACACAATGCGGGCAATCTGCCGTTCGGGATCCAACACCACAAAGCCCGCCCCCAACCGCCGTGCCACTGCCGCTGCCCAGCCCACGGGATCCACAGCGCACATCAGGTCCAAATCCACCGACGCTGAGGACTCCATCCCACCGTCGCGAGCGGGATCCCCAGCAGCACGGCCCTGCAGCCAAGCCAGGTAAGCATCCCGCAGGGATCCCCCTACCCAATAGCTTTCCTGCGGCAGCCACTCTTGGGGGAAAGGCAGCCATTGGTAGAAATAGGTCAGCAGCCACTTCGTCAGCAAGGCTTTCCTCGGGCCTAGGGTCATTCCTAATCAAGACTTCCTGTTCGCGTCAGCGGTGCGGAGCAACGAGAGGAGTGAGAAGTGAGGATTGAGAAGTGAGAGGTGAGAAGTGAGGATACGCTCTCTTTGCTCTCTGCTCTTTTCTCTCTTGAGGGGGGATTGCTTATGGATGTGCAGGCAGCGCCCTCGTCTGGTCGCGTCAGCGTTCATAAAATGCCCGGAGTTTTTCCCTACCGCTCCAGCAGCGAGCTGCCCACAGCAGCAGGGACAAAGGCAGGAGCTGCCAAGCCCGGAGTGAGCAGATGAGGCCGCACCAGCGCCGCCAAGCCAGCAATGAACAGAGGGTCGGTATTTAAGGCGGGCACACGGCGAAAATCGGCAATCCCAGCTCGATGGGCCAGTTCCCGATACTCGATGTCAATCTCCTGCAGGGTCTCGATGTGCTCCGACACAAAGCTAATCGGCACCACCAGCAACTGCTTCACACCTCGGGATCCCAACTCCAGGATGACCCGTTCGGTATAGGGTTGCAGCCACCGCACCGAACCCACCCGGCTTTGATAGGAGAGGGTGTGGTCATTGGGGCGTCCCACCTGCTTCCAGATCAGCCGCACGCAGGCTTCCATTTCCCGTTGGTAGGGATCCCCGGCCTCGGTGACATAGCTTTCGGGAATGCCATGGGCGCTGAACAGCACATGCACCCCTTCGGGCTCGGCAAATCTATCCAACTGTTCCCGAATTGCTCTGGCCATCGCCTGCACGTACTGAGGCTGATCGTACCAGGAGTAGATCTGGCAGCGCTCGATGCATGCCAGCTCCGGATCTTCAGCCCAGAGCCGATCCAGCAGCTTAAAGCTGGATCCCGTCGTGCTGATGGAATACTGCGGGTAGAGCGGCAGCACCACCAAGCGGGTGATCCCATCCGACTTGATCTGCTGCACCACCGACTCGATCAACGGATGCCAGTAGCGCATGGCAACATACACCGGCACGTCATAGCCCTCAGCCACCAGGTGGGCCTGCAGTTCTCGCGCTTGCTCAGCAGTAATGCGCCGCAAGGGGGATCCCCCCCCAATGGCCGCGTAGTTGCGGCGGGATTTTTCGGCCCGCAGTGTGGAGATGGCCCAGGCGAAGGCCCGCTGCAAGAAGGGAAACGGCAGCCGGATCAGCTCGGGATCGGCAAACAGATTGTAAAGAAAGGGCTGCACATCGGCCTGGGCCTCTGGCCCCCCCAAGTTCAGTAGGAGCATGCCGCTTTTGGACATAACAAGGCTCATTGCGTTGGCGGTGCGGAGCACCATGTTCTTCTTTATCCACTGTAGGGGCTCTTATCCCCCAGCGGGAAAGTGACCTTAAGTTTTTTTGCAGTCTTTCTCAGCTTTCCCCTCAGGAGAAACCACCCACACCCAAACCTACAAGTCCAATCCGGAGACTCCGTCCCGCTGTCGCGAACAAAGTCCAAAAAGGGATCCCCGCCCACAAGGGGATCCCCAGCCTTAAAACTCCACTGTCGTGCAGAGCAGCAGAGCGGTGTTAAAACTCTCGACCTCGGTAAACCCGCTGCAGGGCCGGAGTGACCGGATAGCAATCGACATCGGCCAGGCTCAACTTCAAGCGCAGCGTATTGAGGAGTTTCCAGTAGGGGGGCACAAAAGCCTTTTCAGGGATGGGTTGGACGGCAGGAGAGGGATCCCCAGGTCGGGCAACCGTCTCCATGGGGCAGCCGCGGTAGCGGAGCGGACGGGATCCGAGGTGAGCTGAGCGCAGATCTCGGCTGGGATCCACCGTCAAGCCGCGAAACTGGATCGCCCCCGGACGAGAGGTTTCCCGATAGCGCAGATAGCCTGCCCACACCTGGGCAATCCACTCCGGCAAAGCTTCGGGCCGAATGTAATAGCGCTCCGGCAACAGACGGTCGTTGAGAAAACCCATCAGCCCAGACCAAACTTGCCAGACAAAAGCTCCGACGATGCGAGCA
This sequence comes from Synechococcus sp. R50.1, assembly GCF_047462115.1. NCBI lineage: Bacteria > Bacillati > Cyanobacteriota > Cyanophyceae > Synechococcales > Synechococcaceae > Synechococcus > Synechococcus sp. R50.1. The sequence goes on from NZ_JANSIN010000045.1 coordinate 11,680, forward strand.
GCGGGAGACGATGAAATCTTCATGGTGGAAGCTGAAAAATGTAGAGAACCTGAAAAACCGGTGATGCAGCCAGAATTTGCCGTTGATTATATCAGCCTGGATTCATCGGAGCGCTCACTCTGAACGTTTTGGCCTCCAGTTTTTCTGCTCACTGGAAAGCAGAAGCCAGCTTGCGGCCAAGCGCGTTGAGCCACCCAAATCCATCGACTACAATAGGCCCAAGGCTTGGGTGTTGCTTTCTCTTTCCGACCTGTAGCTTGCGGGGATCCCAGAAGCGCACCGACAAGCCAGCTCCAGTAACCATTGCACCTATGGGGATCGACGGATTATGACCTGGCGCGGCGACATCACTCCCATCAATCGGCTGTGGGGATCCCTTCCCTACCTTCTGCCTTTGGTATCGGCTCTGCCCTTGGGCTTTTTGCCCTCTGGGCTGTTTCAATCTTTGCCAGGGCTGATCCCCATTTTTGCGCCCCTATTTCGTCTGGTGCCCCTGGCCACGGGCTGGCTGGGAATGGGGGTGTTTTTGGCTCTCCTGTTCCTGGTGATCCGCAACACCCGCGTAGCCCATTTTGTTCGCTTCAACACCATCCAGGCGCTGTTGCTCAACATTGCCTTGTTCTTGGTGCAGGTGCTGATGCAGGCGTTTGGCATGCTCTTCGGCAGCCTTGGCCTGGCAGCGATGGTCAGCATTTTGGCCACCACGGCTCTCTTGGGGGTGATTGCCATCACCGTCTACGCCTGGGTGCAAAACATTCGCGGCCACTACGCCGAGGTGCCGGTGCTCTCTGATGCCGCCTATGCCTGGATTCGCTACTAGTTGTCAAGTCCCTGCGGGTCTGGTTGCCGATTTGCCGACCTCATCGGAGCCTAAGCCAACTCTTCAGCTCTCAAGGATTGTGGGAGGCCGGGGTGCCATCGGATTCGAGTTCTAGTCGCGCCAGCAGGACAGAGTCCTTTGTTGGGCAAGCCCTCACCCACCTGGACGCCTCTGGCCGAGCACAAATGGTGGAAGTGGGACACAAGCCCATGGTTGCCCGCTTGGCCACTGCCCAAGGACAGGTACGCATGTCAGAAACGACTTTGCAGACCATCTTGGCCGGTCAAGGGCCCAAAGGGAATGTGGTGGAAACAGCCCGGCTGGCCGGGATCATGGCTGCCAAGCGCACCGCTGATCTGATCCCGCTGTGTCATCCTCTCCCCTTGAGCAGCGTCACCGTGGATCTGAATCCGGATCCCCATCTGCCCGGCTTTCTGATCACCGCTACAGTAAAAACCAACGCCCAAACAGGGGTGGAGATGGAGGCTCTGACGGCTGTTTCCGTGGCCGCCCTCACCCTGTACGACATGGCCAAGGCCCTGGAAAAGACGATGGTGATCGAACACATCCGGCTGTTGCGCAAGTATGGGGGGAAGTCTGGGCCCTTCGAGGTAGAGGATCGGGATAACGCCGAGAAATGCTGAAAGCTTTGCAACAACCAGAGAGGGGTGTTGGGCTAGGGTTGTTGGTGGGCATTGGGGTGCTGCTCTGGCCCATGCTGCACCAGGGCTATCCCATGACTCACTCCACTCACTTCAACCTCAGTTGGGCCTTTCAGTATCAACGACAGTTTTTCAGCGGGCAGTTTTACCCCCGCTGGCTGGAGTATTCCAACTTCGGCTACGGCAATCCTACCTTTGCCTTTTACCCCCCTCTGTGCATGGTGGCCCCTCTGCCGTTTCGCCTGCTGGAGCTGGACATGCCCACCTCTTTGGTGGCCAGCATGGGCTTGGCAATGGCGGTCTTCGGGACAGGGCTGTATGCCCTTCTCCGGCAACTCATCCCCTGGGCTCTGGCCCTGGTTTTGGCTCTGGCGGGTATGGCCGGCCCCTATTGGCTGGTGGATATCTATCAACGGGGGGCAATGGGGGAAGTGTGGGCCATTGCTGTCTCCCCCTGGATTTTCTGGGCCTCAGTCCAGGTGATCTGCCGGCCCCAGTCCCTTTGGCCGATTGTGGCCTTAGCCATTAGCTACGGCCTGTTGGCCCTATCTCACTTGCCCACTTTGCTGGTCTTTACGCTAACTTGGCTGCCTCTGCCTTGGGTGCTGGGCCGCTGGGATCCCCTCTGGCCCAGGGTGGGGCGCTGCTACTTGGGGTTTGGGCTGGGGCTGGGGTGGACGGCGTTTTATCTGCTGCCAGCCTTTTGGGATCAGCGCCTCATCCAGGTGGAGTTGGTGAATTTTGTCGAAGAGTACATGCCCCAACATCGCCTGATGCTGAGTGGGCTGACCCGGCTCCAGCCACAACTGACGCAGCACTGGTTTGAGAGCGGCCTGGTGGGGTACTGGATCTGGATGGTGGCCGTTGTCTTGGGTGCTGGGATCCTGGTTTTCTGGGAATGGCTGGCCCGCAGGACAAGGGGGATGACCCCGATCCATTCCGTTCGCGCTAACGAGACGGAGTCCTTTGATGCCTTGGGATCCCATGCTCCCCTGGCCAAAGCGATCCTGCTCTACAGCTTGGGGGCCAGCTTGGTGGCCTTGCTGATGATGACGGATTTGCTGGGTTGGCTCTACGAGTGGATTTTGCCCCTGCGCCGCATTCAGTTTTCTTGGCGCTGGATGGCGGTGACATCAGTAACGGTGCCCTGGCTTTTGGGATCCCTGGCCGCCTGGGGGTGGGGACAAAAGGGCTTGAGGATCCTCTTGATTGTGGGGATAGGTCTGGCCATGGGGATACAAAGCTGGCAGGGCTGGCAGGTCTTGTCCAGAGCCTGGTTTGACCCCCAGACCATCCAAACTTTTCAAGAGCTGTCTGCAGCCAAGCCATTTCCCAATGAGCCCCAGCAGCGACCGGGCATCGCTTTTCTTCACTGGCACTGGATCTTTCCCGATGGGCTGGCGCTGGTGGATGTGCCGGAGTACCGACCTCGCCAAGCAACCCTGCCCATGCCGCCCCCAGAGGTGGATCCGCTGCTGCGGTGGCAAGGCGACATGGTGAACTTTGGACGAGAACAAAGCGATCTGGAGCCACTGTTGGAAGTGGAGCAGTGGCGCTATGGCTACCGTCGTTTTCGGGCCGTTAACCCCACTGCTCAGGATCGATGGGTAGTCCTGCGCACTTTTTACTACCCTGCTTGGCGGGTACAGGTGGATGGTCGCCTCACATCTGCCGAGCACAGCGGAGTGGGGCTGTTGCAGGTGCGGATCCCGCCGGGGGATCATCGCGTGCAGGTGCGCTATCTGGGTACTGCAGCCGAGTGGATGGGGTGGATCTTGACCGGCCTGACGGGGGTGCTGCTGGTGAAGGTGCGGCGGCTGCTCCGCCTGCTGGGTTTGAACGGAGCGCAGAGACAAGACACTCCAGAGGAGGCAACAGCATGCTGAGTCGGGTGGCCGATTCCATCTACTGGCTCAACCGCTACGTGGAGCGCGCCGAGAACATCGCCCGCTTCATCGATGTCAATCTCAACCTCATCCTAGACTTGCCCAGCGGTCCCGCCCAGCAGTGGGATCCCATCGTCTACACCACCGGGGATCAGGAGCTGTTTTACCAGCGTTATGGCCAGGCGACCCAAGAAACGGTCATCCAGTTCCTGGCTTTTGATAGGGATTACCCCAACTCCATCCTTTCCTGTTTGCGGCTGGCGCGAGAAAATGCCCGTTCTGTGCGGGAGGTCATTTCTTCAGAAATGTGGGAGCGGGTCAACCGCTTTTATTTGATGGTCAAAGAAGCGGCTCAGCAAGGCCCCCACCTGAGTCAGCTCCATGATTTTTTCACGGAAGTGAAGCTGGCCAGCCACCTATTCGCCGGGGTGATGGATGCCACCATGACCCACGGGGAAGGTTGGCACTTTGGCCAGATTGGCCGTCTTTTGGAGCGGGCAGACAAAACGGCGCGCATTTTGGATGTTAAGTATTTTATTTTGCTGCCCTCTCTGCAGTATGTGGGCACGGCTTTGGATGAGCTGCAGTGGATCGCCTTGCTGAAGTCGGCCAGTGCTTATGAAATGTATCGGAAACACAGCCGCCAGCACCGCATCAATCCCAGAGAGGTGGCCTCTTTCCTGATTTTGGATCGGCAATTTCCCCGCTCCATTCAGTTTTGTCTTATTCACGCAGATCGATCCCTGCACCAGATCACCGGCACCCCAGCCGATACCTGGCGGGATCCCAGCGAGCGAGCTTTGGGCCGCCTGCGTTCTGAGCTGGACTACCTGACCATCGACGACATTATGGAGCAGGGCTTACATGAGTTTCTCGACAAATTGCAGCTACAAATGAACCACGTTGGCGATTGCATCTACGAAACTTTCTTTGCCATTCGCCCCTTGCAACCGTCTGAATCCTCTCCCCTGCTGCAACGGCAGGCTTAGCTAAAATCCCTCACCCCTAGCCCCTCTCCTACAAGAGTTAGAAATTAATCTAACGAACGCTTCCACAGCTATCGACAATGAGCCAAATGTGTTGCTTATATCTCATTGCTATTGTGCAATGGATTGACAATGGTGAAACAGGAGCAAAGGGACGGGTTGATTTTCTGGATCCCTGGCTCCTCTCTTTTTCTGGGACTGGAGGCGGCGCGGAGCGCTGGGGCAGGTCTGGAATTGCCGCACCCCCGGTAGCAGTAGGATTGGGGAAATAGAAGCCGTTGCCAAGGGCGTTTGGAAAGTGGGGTTAGAGCAGCAGCCGAGAGGGATCGACCAGGCAGCCTTTATTGCCGCCAATGCCACACTGATCGGCGATGTCCAACTTGCGGAAGCGGTGAGCATTTGGTACGGGGCTATCCTGCGGGGGGATCTCTCGCCCATTGTCATTGGCCGCCGCAGCAATATCCAAGATGGAGCCATTCTGCACGGGGATCCCGGACAGCCGACCCTGATTGGCGAGGAAGTGACCGTAGGCCATCGAGCGGTCATCCACAGTGCCCACATCGAGGGGGGATGTCTGATCGGGATTGGGGCCGTTCTCTTGAGCGGGGTCACCATCGGGGCGGGCAGCATGGTGGGAGCTGGAGCGGTGGTCACCCGGTCTGTGCCACCTCGCTCTTTGGCGGCGGGGATCCCGGCTAAGGTTATCCGCACCCTCACCGAGGAAGAGGTCAAGCAACTGCGCCTTCACGCCCAGCACTACGTGGATTTGGCGCTTCAACATGCCAGCCGCTTTGGCCGGTGGAGCAGAGGTTCGGGCGAGCGGCTCTGAACCTATTTTGCAAGCCGTCTCTCAACAGCCGGGATCCGCGCAGAGCACCCAGGTATCTTTGCTGCCGCCCCCCTGGGAGGAGTTCACCACCAGAGATCCCTTCTTGAGGGCGACGCGGGTCAGCCCCCCTGGGTGAACGTAGATCTCTTTGCCGTAGAGGATATAGGGCCGCAAGTCCACATGACAGGGTTCTAGACGGGGGCCTTCTCCCCGATCCACCAAGGTGGGCACGCGAGAAAGGCACAGGGTGGGTTGGGCGATGTAGTTGCGCGGCTGGGCGCGGATTTTCTCAGCAAAAGCAGACCGCTCTGCCGGTGTAGCCTGGGATCCCATCAGCATGCCATAGCCGCCTGACTCGTTGGCTGCCTTCACCACCAGCTTGTCCAGGTTTTCCAGTACGTACGCCTGATCCTTAGGATCCCAGCAGAGGTAGGTGGGCACGTTGGGCAAAATGGCTTCCTCTCCCAGATAGTAGCGGATCATCTGGGGCACATAGGCGTAGATCACCTTGTCGTCCGCCACCCCCGTTCCCAAAGCGTTGGCGATCGCCAGCCGCCCCGACCGGTAGACCTCAAACAGGCCGGGTACCCCCAAGAGGGAATCAGGGCGAAAAGCAAGGGGATCGATGAAGTCGTCGTCGATGCGGCGGTAGATCACATCCACCCGCTGCAGCCCTTTGGTGGTGCGCATTTGCAAATAGCCATCGGCCACCACCAGATCCCGCCCTTCCACCAGCTCCACCCCCATCTGCTGGGCGAGGAAAGAATGCTCGAAGTAGGCGGAGTTGTAGATGCCGGGGGTGAGCACCACCACCGTTGGGTTGGCTAGGTGCGGCACCAGGTTAAGCAGAGTATCCAACAAATGGCTAGGGTAGTCGTCCACCGGGCGGATCCCCATGGTGTTGAACAGGGAGGGAAAGGTGCTTTTCATCACCCGCCGATTTTCCAGCACATAAGAGATTCCCGACGGACAGCGCAGGTTATCTTCCAACACGTACCAAGTCCCGTCCCGATCCCGCACCAAGTCGGTGCCGGTGACGTGGCACCAAATTCTCCCCGGTGGGTTGAGCCCCACACAGGGCCGCAGAAATCCCTTGGCCGTTTCGATCAGCTCGGCAGGGATCACCCCATCCTTAAGGATCTTCTGGTCGTGATAGACATCGTCAATGAACAGGTTGAGGGCGTGGATGCGCTGCTTAAGGCCCTTCTCCAGCCGCTGCCACTCGGAAGCTGAGACGATACGGGGAATAATGTCAAAGGGGAAAATTCGCTCTGTGCCCTGGCTATCGCCATAGACGTTGAAGGTCACCCCCATCTGAAAGAGGGCCGCCTGCGCCGCCGTTTGCCGCTGCTGCAGTTCCCCTTCTTCCAGAGAATGAATGCGCTCAATCAGCGGGATCGCCTCAGGACGGGGCTGGTTACGCCCCAAAAACAGCTCGTCGTAAAACCCCTCGCCCGGGTCGTAGGCATCAAAACGCACGTCTGGGATCCCTGGAACGCTATCATCTTCTTCTACTTCTTCTACTGTTGGCGGCTCTGGATCTGCATAGTGTGCTTTCAGCTACTTTTAGCCTGGTAAAAAGAAAGGACTCCGTCCCGCTGACGCGAAAGGACTCCGTCCCGCGGACGGTGGGTTGGCCAAACCAGGGGGGGAGCTCTAGGGATCCACCACCTCAAAGGCCCATAGCCCCCGCTCGGCAGGGATCCGGTGCAACCGTCCGCTGGGAAAACGCCGTTGCAGTTCTGCCCCTTGCTGATCCCATACCCACTCGTTCATGAACAGGGTAAACGGTGGCTCCAGCGCCTGGATGGGCAACACCTCAGGGGAAAACACCGCTACCTTTTGTTCCCGTCCGGCAAAAAATTGGATCCAGCTTTGCCAATAGTGGGGTTCCCCCCAGCCGAAATAGGGGTAGGCAGCGCTGGCGGCCAGATAGAAGCGGTAGTCGGGATCCATTTGGCGAGCTGCCACATAGCGCCCGGTGGCCCCCACATCGTTGCCCTGCGTCCAGCCTTTGTGGACAAAGTCTCCAAAAATGGCCAGGTTCCACCCCCCAATCAGCAGGATTGCCCCCGCCATCGCCGCCGCCGGCAGCCAACTCCCGGCCCGGGATCCCCAGCGTTCCAGGAGACCTGCCAGCACTTGGATCCCTTCCAAGGTTAGATAGGCTACAAAGGGCAGGATCACCAGCAGGCGGGTGTAGTTGGGGGCTTTGGTGATGGCCAAGCTAAACAGCAGGTAGAGAAATAGGAAGCTGCCGATACAGAGCCAGTCGTGGGGCTGGCTGCGCTTCTTGAAAAGGCGGTAGAGGCCGGATCCCAGCCCCAGCCAGATCAAAGCCCCCGTCAAGGGATCCACAAAAGCATGGCCGTAGTTGGGATAGATGTAGCCGCGGTCGTGCTGGCCGGGGTCGTTGAACATACTCAGGCCGTTGAAGATGTTGCGCCAGACCGCCTCCTCTGGCGTAGCCGCATTCACCCACATCTGTTGTAACGCCCGCCCTTCCGGGAAAAAGAGAAATTGTTGGCGAGAGTACTCGGCGCTCACCGCAGGTGCTGTGACCGTGGCCACCAGAATGGGCCCAGCCACCAGAAAAAAGCCCAGCGCCGCGGGCACCGTCAGCTTAGCCAGGACCCAGAGGGGATTAGCTTGCTTGTTTTCTCCTCGGAGATCCTCCCGGCCCAGGAGCAGGTACAGAACTCCAAACAGCAACCCCAGCAGGATCACCACCCGCCCCGGCAAATAGCCGTAGAGGGAGAAAGCCGCCGCTCCTCCCCCCAGATAGAGCAACAGGGGATTTTTTTCCCGCACGCCCTTGAGGAGCAAGGCCAGGGCCGCACACTCCACCAGCACAATCAGGTTTTCCCGCATGGCCATGCGGCTGATGCCCAGCAAGGCGTGGTTGGATCCCAAGAGGGCCGCCCCCGCCAAGGCCAGACGGGATCCCCAAAATGCCCGAAAAAACCCGTAGGCCACCAGAATGGTGACGACCCCGAAGGCGGCATGTACCGTGCGCACATTGAGCAGCGTGACTCCCCCCATCAGCCGCGTCAGGCCGCCGAAGAGGCTGAACATGAAGCGGGGGAAATAGAAATACTCCGGCATCAGCCCAAAGATATCGGGATAGCGCACCCCTGAGGCGCGACGGGCCATGGAGGTGATCACAATCTCGTCAGTATTGATCTGAAAAGGGATGTTGGGCAGGTCGTAGAGGTAGATCGGGGCAAAGACCAACACCAACAGCCCCAGGTGCAACAGCTCCTGTTGCCAGCGCAGCCGCGTCGGATCCCAAGGGGGTTGAGCCGGGGAAAACTGCGCCCAGTACAGCCCCACCAGCAGGATGCTCAGCAGCCAGAGGCCAATCTGCAGCACGTGGTAGCCAAACACCCCGTACCAGAGGATCAGGGCTACCCCCAAGCCCAAGCCGGATCCCAGCAGGGGCAGATGCCGGGAGGTCATCACCCTATCCCAAACCGCCATAGAACCGATACGACTGGAATCAGGAACGAATCGATCCCTCTCAGCCTACCAGGCGCAAGATGCTCGACAAAACCAGAACTCAGTCAGCGCCCTCCCCCCTAGTCTTTCTCCCAAGGGGCGAGGGGAGATCAGAAAAGGTTGGAATCAAAACTTTGCCCCACCTGTTCTAGGTCGTGTTGATCTTATGTTAGGATAGAGAGAATAATTTATAGAGGAAAGAGGATGAAGTTGGTTTTTTTAGA